>CACXEQ010000019.1 GCA_902766725.1 uncultured Ureaplasma sp. | reverse complement strand
TGTGAAAGATTCATCTTCATTAACTGTAACATCATATTCTGTAGCTGCTGTTTTTTTAGTTGATATCTTAATATCAATATTTCCTGTGATTTTATCTGCTGGAATAGTTAATACAGTGTTGTTTTCACTAAGATAACTTTCTGGTTTTTCAAGTGCTACATCACCAATAATTATTTCAATACTATCTAATTCATATCCATCTGTATATTTGATATCAGCATTATATTTTTGATCATGTGCAACTTGCTTTTCTCCAGATATTGTACAACCATTATCTTCATAAAAGGTAACATCATATGTTTTAGTTTTGGTTGTTACATTAATATCAATGTCTCCATTGATATTTGCAGTTGAGATAATTAATTGTGTTTTGTCTCCATTAAGAAAAATATTTGGATTATCAAGTTTAACACCATCAATAGTTATTTCAATACTATCCAATTCATGGTTTTCATTATATTTAATAGTAGCTTCATAATATTTTTGATTAGATTCAACTGTCAAATCACCAGATATTTCACAACCATTATCACTGTGTAAAGCAACTTTATATGTTTTAACTGGGGCTTTAGTTGTTACTTTAATAGTAATGTCCCCAGTAATTTTGTCTGCTGGAATAGTTAATCCAGTTTTGTTTTCATCAAGATAACTTTCTGGATTTTCAAGTGTTGTACCATTAATAGTTATTTCAATACTATTAAATTCATAATCATTTTCATATGTGATGTTAGCAGTATATTCTTGATTAAAGTTGGCATGTCTTTTTCCAGATAATGCACAACCAATGTCTTGAGAAAAAATAACATCATATGTTATAGTTTTAGTTGTTACTTTAATATTAATGTTTCCAGTGACAGAATCAGGTCCAATTGTTATTTGTGTATTGTTATCATTAAGACACCTATTTGGATTATCAAGCTTAACACCATTAATAGTTATTTCGATGCTATCAAATTCATAACCTTCATTGTATGAAATGGAAGCAGAGTATGAGGAAGCAAACACAACATGTTCACTTCCAGATAATGTACAACCATCATCTTGCACAAAAGTAACATCATATGTTATATTACGAGTTGTTATTGCAATAAAAATATCTCCAGTGATCTTGTCTGCTGGAATAGTTAATCCAGTTTTGTTTTCATCAAGATAACTTTCTGGATTATCAAGTTCTACACCACCAATAGTTATTTCCATATGATCCAATTCATGACCATCTACATATTGGATAGTAAGTTCGTAATTCTTATCAGAATCAGCTCATTTATTTCCAATTAATTTAGAATATAAATCAGATTCAAATTTAACATTATATGTTATAACTTGATCTTCAATTGATGCTATATTGATTTTAATGTCACCATTGACATATTTAGAAAAAATTGTTAATTCGCATTCTTGATGATTACCAACATTAACAACATCACTGCTAATTTCATATTCAATTCCATGAGTGGCTTTTTTACCATTAATAGTTATTTCAGTATTATCGATGTCAACTATATATCCATTATCAATACTAATTTTATATTTATAGTCGCCAGTAACAGAATATTTAGATGGACCATTTATTATTTTGCAATGATCATTCACTTTATTATCATATTTAACATTTACCTCGGACCTACATTCTAACATAATACTAATATTAGATTTAATTTCATTTTTAGGAATAGTCAAAGTAGAAAAATCAGCACTAATTCATTTTAATTCGGATTTTTTTGTATCATGATACTCAATAAATTTAGTTATATTTTTTCCGTCATTAAAAACAATCATTATATAATTAAAAACATAACCGGGTTTGTAGGTAATCTTATCTGTATAATCTTCATTTGGACTAATTGATGCATTATTAGAACCAATATTAAAACATTTGGCAGCATCATAATGTCAAGAAACCTTATATGTTAAAGTTTTGGAACAACTAACTAAAGAACTAACTTGAGCTGTTGCTATTATCCCAACTATTGTTGATATAAAAAATGGTTTTTTATTTTTTCACATATTAATAAGTATTAACCTCTGTTAATTTCAATAAAAATTCAACTTAATTATAATATATAGTCAAAAATATTTTTATATATTTATTTTTTAGATAAATCTAATTTAGTGATTAATTTAATAAATTTGTTGATGGTAATTTTATTATCATCTTTTTTACTATATTGACGATAACTTATGATATTGGATTTAATTTCATTATCTCCAATAATAATTTGATAAGGAATTTTTTTAATTTGAGCATTTCTTATTTTTTTAGCAAGTCTTTCATCACTATTATCAACATGAACTCTAATTTTGTTATCAAGCATTTGTTGCTTAATTTTTTGACAATAAGCAAGATGTTGGTTACTAATAGGAATAATCTCTACTTGAATAGGAGCAAGTCATAATGGGAAAACGCCTTTTGTAGATTCAAGTAATATAGCCATAAATCTTTCAAGTGTTCCTATTATTCCACCATGAATCAAAATAGGTCTTTGTTTTTTTCCATTATCATCAATAAATTCCAATTGAAATCTTTCAGGTAATAAGAAGTCTAATTGAATAGTGGACATTGTAATAATGTGCCCTAATGCAGTTTGCATTTGAAGATCAATTTTTGGACCATAGAAAGCTGCCTCACCTATTTTTTTTACATATTTCATATGCATATCTTTCATACATTGTTCAAGTTCTTTTTCTGCTTTTACTCAGAGTTTTGGGTTATCAAAATATTTTTGTTTGTTTTTTGGATCATGTAAAGATAAATCAATACGATGAATCTTGATTTTAAAAACATTAAGAACTTCCATAATAATGTCATAAAGGCGTCTTATTTCAGAAGCAATTTGATCTGATCTAACAATATTATGAGTATCAATTAATTGCATGCACCTTACTCTTTCTAAGCCAATTAATGCTCCAGAAGCTTCATAACGATGTAAAATAGCCTTTTCAGCTAATGAAAAAGGTAAATCACGGTAACTTCTAGGTTTGGATTTATAAACCAACATATGATGAGGACAAGTCATTGGTCTTAATACCATTTGGTCATTATCGATTTTAAGTGGGTTATACATATTTTCTTTATAGTGAAACCAATGACCAGATGTTTTGTATAAATCTACTGATCCTAAAATTGGTGTTGAAACAAACATGAAACCTCTTTTAATTAAGATTTCACTGACAGCTTGATCAATAACATTGGCAATAGCAGTACCATTTGGTAATCAAATTGGATGCCCTTGGCCAGCTAAATCATCAAATGTGAATAATTCTAATTCTGCCCCAAGTTTTCTATGGTCTCTTTCTAATTTATCTTGTAAAACATGTTCAAAAAGTTCTGCTTCTTGCTTACTAGAAAATGCATAACCACTAATTCTTTGCAATTGTTTATTTTTGGCATTAGCCAACCAATAAACACCTGAAATGTTTCTTAATTTAAAAGATTGAATTTTTTTAAAATCATCTATTTTAATTTGCTCTGTAAATGGGTAAATAAAACAAAAATCCTTATTTATTTCCACTATGGAAATAGATTTATTAGAATTGTTTTTTATTCAATGTAGATAATACTTGTTAGTTTTAACATTTGATGATTTAATTAAATTATCTTTAGAAATTTTTTTAATAACAATGTTATTATTTTCTTTAATAAAATTATTAATGTCTTTTTCAATTTGACTAAAATCATTAATTGATAATTTATTCTTAGGATCAAAATCCACAATAAAATTATCATCCATTTCACTAATATTAGCAATTACTGCATTATATTTGTTTTTCAATATATATGCTAATGCATATGCAATTTGTTTATTTAATTTCATTTTTATATCCTTTTTTTCTATTTATTAATATATTAAATGTTTTATTTTGTTTGATTTAAAAGTTTTTTAAGTAGTTGCTGTTTGTTTAGACCAATTAATTAGTTTTTCAATTAAAATCGTGGTATGAAATAAATTATCTTTTTTAGAAAAGTATTGACGCAATTTACCTTCAATGATAATACTACAATTATTGTTGTTTTCAATAACATTAGCTAATTGCTGAGCAAGTGGATGATTAGCATAAGCATTGAATGAACTAACTGATTTAAATTTATTAAACACTCTTTCCTGTTGAATGTTAATATAAAAGCATTTATCATCATTAATTTTGCCTCATGAATATCAAGAAACCTTACCTTCTAATATTACTTTGTTTAACATTGAAACATAACCTTTCTAAATACATTATAAAACTGTTAACAAAAATTTTATTTATTTTTATTATTATAATTTTTATGTTATTAATGTGGTATAAATTAATAAATAATGAAAATACTGGCAACTAATCAAATTCAAACTGTCATATCTGAGTTAAGAAATAACAAAGTATTAATCATGCCTACTGATACAGTATGAGGAATAATTGCTTTAAACGAACAAATTATTTACAAAATTAAAAAACGACCATTATCAAAAAAAATTGTTAAATTTATTAATTCTATTTCACAAATTCATCACTTGCCTTTTTTTATGCAAGATGTGATTAAAAAGTACTGACCAGGACAATTAACAATTATTTATCAACAAATTAGTTATCGAATTCCTAAAAATCCTTTTATTCTAGCTTTATTAAAAATTTTATCTGTCGTTTATTGTTCATCTGCTAATATAACTAATCAAAAACCTCTTAGTTCTATTGCAGAAATCAAACAAATTTTTAAACCAAATTTAGATAATATTATTGCTATTGAACATTCACAAAATTGACCATATTCTAGCATTCCATCAACTATAATTAACTTAGATAGAATGATTGTTATTCGGCAAGGGCAAATTGATGGGCAAAAAATTATTAGTGAGATTAAAATGAAAGGAACCAAATAATTATGAAAATTAAGAACTTTTTAAAATCACATCGACCCACTGTTAATCATGTAGTTAAATCTACCTTATTAATTGGGGCAACTACTACAATTGTTTTTGGCATATCAGCAGGAACTTTTTCTATTAATTATGTAAAATTATATGATATTAATAATCGTATCCAATCAGCAAAAATAGCTAATTATTATTCACAAAATATTAAATCAGAATGGAACATAAATGATGGTTTAATTCAAACATCTCCAGATTCTACAGGTAAATCTAACAACTATAAGAGTTATGCTCCAAATGAACAATTCATTACAAGGCAACAATGAGAGAATCTGCATGGTAAAGGTACATTTATGCCTACAGATCCATTGACTATTGGAAATGTCGATGTTGATCCTAATAAAATGAAATTAGATCATAATGATGAAAATTTTGATAAATTAGAAGAAGCTATATTGATGCGTTATAAATATGCATCACTTGTTCTTGATGGTTCAACTCATTCAGCTCTAGACCATTCTTTTAACCAAAGTTTATATTCAGGAATTGCTAATTTTATTTATAACAGTCCAGATGTTGAAATTATTAATGACAAACTAGCTCAGATTTATAAACCTGGTCAAGACACTAATTCTTATTTCCAAGATATTTATCGAGAAGCATCAAGAAATTCACGTGTTGTTTGTCTAGGTGGATATAATCATGTTTCTCCTCTTACTACTTTGGCTAATCAAGATTTGGATGCTGATAATAATCCAACTAGTTTAGTTAAATATGATAATGATTGTGCTAAAACTGCTTATGTTTTAATTGATGGCGATATTCCTAATAATCAAAATGTTGCATCAGTTTTGTTTAGATCTGATCAGCCAGCTTTTTTAACAGGTTTGGCCACATGTGCTTATTTTTATTACAATCTTGAAGCTTACCATCTTGATGGTCAACCACTATCAGTTGCTATATATGGCGGAACAGCTATTCCTACAGTTACTATTTACATGGGTGGTTACCAAAGAGGAATAGAGTTTTTTAATAGATTCATCTTACATGATAAAATTTTAAATAATGATTTTAAAAAATGATTACTTGAACCAAGTAATTTTTCCAACGATAGTTTTATTGTACAATTAGTCAATAATTCAATTAACCAATCTGCAATAAAAGATTTAAGTAACAAAGCAATTTCTTCCCCTGAAATTATTGAAACAGATGAGACAAATAAATTAATTAATAGTTTATATGACGAATTTTGTGTTAAAGTAATTTCTCTTGGTGGAACATCTACTCATTTTACTGGTAGTTTTGTTCCAGGAGATGCCATTGGGATAACAAAACAATATTTAAATCGAGGAGCTTCAGCTATTATTTGTGTAGCTGGACCACAATCACTTGATACAGCTCAAGAAATTAAAAATAGGGGATCAAAATGTATTGTTATTGGAGTTGATTCTGCCATGGAAATATCTGATTATCAACGATCATTTACTAATCAAATATATGAAGATAAAACAATTGATAGTGAAGGTAATAAATCATCTCAAAGTAATAACATTATTAAATTTTCTGCTGTGAAAGATATGACTACTGTTTGTGATAAAATCATTCGTTTAAATGCAGGGGATGGGATAAATACTGATGATGATGGACATCAAATGGCAAGAAATTGAGATGTATCATGCGAACCATATGAAATAGAAATAGATTTAAATAAATATAAACCAGAAGAAATTTTGGTTTTATCACCAAATGATGATAATATAGAACAAAAAATTATTGATGCTAAAAATAAAACTATTAATTGCATTAATATGATGGATTTTACTAAAGAAAGTGAAATTGCAAATTTAAGCGATAAGATTCCTGAAGGAATATTAGAAAATTGATCACCTAATGCTAATGGTTGTATAAAATTTAATAGTATTATTAATAATTCAATTAAAAAATACTTTATTGATGAAATTTTATTAGAAAAAGCTAAATTATCTGATCAATGATTTTTATTATGCCCTGATGCCAACAAATCAATATGTAATATTGGTTATAAGACATGTGGCAACATTCAAAATGGTTTAATTTCTATTTCGTTTGATGGATGATATTTTCTAATTAAAGCATTATTAGCAACGAATGACATTTGGTTTGATAATAATGATAATTGTGTTGATTTTACTAATGCATGACAAAATGCTGCTGAAGTTTATTTACAAGAACATCCTGATTTACCTGAAGAATTGATTAATCTTAATAAATTATTAACATTTAATAAGCAAAAAGAAATAATAACTGCCAATGGTTCAAGAACAACATTGGCAGCACTTTACAATCATATCATGAATATTCTTGGTCAATTATTTAGTTCCTTTCAAATAGTTTTTGACAAAGATATGTCAATTGATATAGACAATAATAATGACCCAATCGCTTTAACTGCTAGCAAGAAAATGACTATTTTAAATTGATTAACAACAAACATGTATTTTTGTTCTTAATATCAAGGAGTTTTAAAATGTTAATAAAAAAAGTTAAAAATGATAGAAATAAAACTCATGATTATGTAATTGAGATGCATAATTTAACGAAAACTTTTTTAGGTGGAAAAATAATTGCTAATTCCAATGTTGAATTGTGTGTTAAAAACAATGAAATTCATGCTATTTGTGGTGAAAATGGAGCTGGAAAATCAACATTGATGTCTATTTTATTTGGTCTATACAAACAAGATAGTGGAGAAGTGTTTGTTAATGGAAAAAAAGTTGATTTTAAAAATGCTATGCAAGCAAACAAAGCCGGTTTAGGAATGGTACATCAACATTTTAAATTAGTTTTAGCATTTAATTTATTAGAAAATATTATGCTAGGTGCTGAAACAACTAAATTTGGTCCTATTGGTTGGTTAGATAAAAAACCTTCTATTGCAAAAATAGAAAAAATTTGTCGCCAATATGGTTTTGATATTAATTTATACCAAAAGACTTCTGAAGCATCTGTGGGAACTCAACAAAAAGTAGAAATAATTAAATTATTATTTAGAGGTGCAGATATTTTAATTTTTGATGAACCTACTGCTGTTTTGTCTGATGATGAAATTGCTGGTTTTTTAAATATTTTACGCAAATTAAAAAAACAAGGTAAAACCATCATCTTAATTAGTCATAAACTAAATGAAATTATTGATATTGCCGATCGAGTAACTATTTTGCGAAAAGGAATGTCTATTGGAACATTTAATATTAAAGATGTTAATATTCCTAAATTAGTTGAACTTATTGTTGGGCAAAAAATAATTGATCTTCCTAATAAAGAGAACTATGGAATTATGGATGCACCAATTTTAAAAATTGAACATTTGTATATGCATAAACATTCTGATCCATCATTGCCAGCAATTTATGATTTTAATTTTGATATCTATCCAGGAGAAATAATTGGTATTGCTGGGATAGAAGGTAATGGTCAATCTGAACTAGCTTTAGCATTGGCTGGTATTCAACATCCTGATAAAGGTAAAATTACATTTGTTAACTCGGGTTTAGAAGTAGATATTACTAATGAAACACCACAAATCATTTCAGATTTAGGTGTTTCGCACGTTCCTGAGGATAGACATAAATATGGTTGTGTTTTAGATGAGACTGTCGCATTTAACTTAATTACTGATATGATAAATAATAAGTTATTTAATAAATTTGGTTTTTTAAGATTGAAAGACATTTATATGAATGCCAATAATTTATGTGCAAAATTTAATGTGTTAGGAGCAAATAAAGGTAAAGCTATTTTTCGTTCACTATCAGGTGGTAACCAACAAAAAGTTGTTTTAGCAAGAGAATTAAGTAAACGTCATTCTTTATTAATTCTTGCTCAACCAACAAGAGGTCTTGATATTGGAGCTATTAATTTCATTCATGAATTAATTTTAGATGAAGCTCAAAAAGGTAAAGCTGTTATTCTCATTAGCTATGAATTAGATGAAATTTTAAAAATTGCTTCTAGAATTCTTGTTATGGATCATGGTAAAATAGTTTATCATGCTATAAAAAATAATACTAATAGGCAAACAATTGGTAAATTTTTAATGCGAACAAATTTGACATCAACTAATAACATTATGAAAGGTGGTAAATAATGCGAATATTCTCTAATGAATTCAAAACTAAATTATATTTTTTTGCTCGTAAAACTGCACTTTCTGATGTTAGACAATCAACAACTAAAAAAATTTTAGCAACAATTTCTGCTATTTTTTGCTCTTTCATTATTGCTATAACTATTGCATGTTCAGTATGTAATACATGGGGCATTTTCCCTAAAATCGTAACAACAATTTTTTCTGCAAGTTTTATTAATTCTGCCCAAATTAACACTTTGTTTAGTAACATGGGTATTTTGATTGTGGCTAGTTTAGCTTTTATATTTGCATATAAAGCTGGTCTATTTAATATAGGTATATCTGGTCAAATGATAGTGGCTGGAACAGTTGGAACAATAATTAGTCATTTATTTAATCTAGGAAAAGGTTTTAATCAAATTGTTGTTTTATTAATGTGTATCATTTTTGGTTCATTAGTAGCAATGTTAGTTGGTGCTTTGAAAGCCTTTTTAAATGTTAATGAAGTAGTTTCATCTATTATGTTGAACTGAATAGTTTATTTCTTTTCTATTTTTATTTTGTCAAAATTACCAATTCCTATATCATCATCAGGTGATATGACTGCACAAATTAACTCTGAATTATTATTTAGACTTAATGTTAATGGTACAGCTTATGCATGTATACCATTAATGATTATGGCTATCTTGTTGATTGTTATTGTAACTATCATTATTAATTACACAGTTATAGGACGAAAACAGAAAATAATTGGTTTAAGTAAAACTGCTGCTTTAGCTTCTGGTTATAATGTTAAGTTAAACATGATTTTAGCAATGGGTATTTCTGGAGCTATATCTGGAATTTTAGGAGCTATGATTTATTGTGGTTCTGATCCCCAAATGCCTATTACAGCTGCTGTAAAATCTATACCTCAAGATGGGTTTAATGGTATATCAGTCGGTTTAATTGCTATGTGTAGTCCTATTACAACTATTCCTATTAGTTTGTTATTTTCAATTGTTCAAACATCTGTTAGTAGTTTGCAAACACTTGGTATTGATAATCATATTGCACAAGTTTTATTTGGTATTATTGTTTATGGGGCTGCTGCTATTACATTATTTTTGAATATTAAACCATATTGATTAACACTAAAAATATTTAAAGGGGTAGAATCTTCTAAAATTAAGCAAGAACAAAATTTATCTTGTATTGCTTTATTAGAATTAACCAATGATTATATAGGTCAATTGCATAAATATTACTACTTTAATGTTAAAAACTTAAAAGTTAAATCATCTTTAAAATTATCTTTTTTAATAAAATTAAAAATCTTTTATGCTAATATAAAATATCATTGTGTTGTTTTGTTGTCTAAAATAAAGAAACATTACTTTACTTGTTCATGTGCATATAGCCATAAAAAGTATTTTATCCAAGAAATGACTCATCTTATTTGAAAAAAGAAACGATTAGTTATTGATACTAAAAGAAAATGAAAAACAAGGGGATGATGAATTAAATTAAATGATGATTTAATTAATTCTCCTCATTTTCAAGAAACAATTCAAAATATTACAAATCATAATGTAGAAATGAGTTTAATATTTCAATTAAGAAACTATTATAAAACAGCTTACAAATATAGTTTTGATCCTAGTAAAATTTTGTTAATTCCTAAAATTGCTCATTTACAAAATTTACGTTCTGGTCTAAAATTTCGAAATGATATAGCTACTCAAAATGCTCTTGACAGACAAACATTAGTATTAACTAAACAATGAGCAAAAAATTTGGATTTACCTCCAATCAAGACTAAAAAGGATTTTGCTATTGCTTATAATGCATTTATTCAAGCATGAGAAAAAAATAGTTATTTAATTAGAGATCACTATAAAAATGTTTTCAAACAATATAAGGATATTAAGAAAAAAAATACAAATTCACCATTTGATGTTACTCAAGTTAGATATAATAATGCCTCAATTGAACAAGATTATATTAGAACATTAAAAAAAGAAATTAAGAATATTTCCTTACAAATTTATAAACCATTAATTTTAAATTGCAAAAATATGGAAAATATAGGAGCATAATTATGGGTGATTTAGGAACATTATTTGATTTAACATTACTATTTACTGCTATTTTGTTTGCTGGATCTATTTCTGGTTATTTATCTGAGCGGGCTGGAATTGTTAATTTAGGTATTGATGGAATGATGTGTATTGGTGCATTATTTTTTGGTATTTTTTCATCAACATCAGTTGTTGGTTTTGCACATTTAGGTTTTGGCGGTTTATTTATTGCTTTCATCTTATCAATGTTTTGCACAACTATTATGGGGATGATGCATGCATTTGCTTGTATAAAGTTACGTGCTGACCATACCATTGTAGGAACAGCTATTAATTTAGTAGGATTAGCTATTGCTACTTTCTTGAATAGTCCATTAGCTAATGTACTATATCCTGGTAAAGCTTATTCAAAAATAATGTGCCAATTTCAAAGTTGCTTTCCTATTGGATCTGGATCTTTATTTGGAAGTAGTATAATAATTTTATTTTTAGTAATTATTATTGCCATAGTTATTTGAATAGTAGTTAACAAAACTAAAACTGGCTTGCGTTTTAAAGCAGTAGGCGAAAACCCTAATGCTGTTGATACACAAGGAATATCAGTCTATAAATATCAATGAATAGCAGTTATTTTATCATCAATGGTAGCTGGTTTGGCTGGTAGCATATTTGTGTTTAGAACAACTGTCTTTAATGGTGATGTACAATCAATGGGTTATTTATCACTAGGTATTTTAATAATTGGTGGATGGAAAATTATTGATATGGGAGTGTTTGCTTTAGTGTTTGCTATTTTTACTGCTGCTGCTAATACTACAACATTTACCCAATTTGGTATTCCACAATTAGTGGTTTTTGCTATCCCATATATTATTACTTTATTTATTTTGTTATTTACTTCAAAAAAAATTCTAGCTCCTGCTCACTCAGGGATCCCATTTGAAAAAGGTATTAGATAATGATAAAAGTAATTAAATCAGCAGTATTAGATCATCAATTGACTTTATTACGTGATAAAAATAGTAATAGCCAATTATTTAGAGCATGCATAAAATCTATCTCACAATTTATGTGCTATGAAGTTACAAAAGATTTGTTAACAAAAAATGTAACGATTGAAACTCCTATTTGTAAAACTAATGGAAAGAAATTAGCTGAACACATAGTATTAGTACCTATTTTACGAGCTGGATTAGGGGTTGTTGATGCTTTTAGGGAAATGATCCCAACAGCTAGAATTGGTCACATTGGAATATATCGAAATAAAAATACTAAAAAACCAATACAATACTATTGTAAAATGCCAACTACTATTAAAGGGGCAACTATTATTTTGCTTGATCCAATGTTAGCTACTGGTTATTCAGCTAGTCATGCTATTAGCATTATTAAAAAATACCAACCACGACAAATAAAGTTTGTTTGTATTATCGCCACACCTATTGGTATCAAATATATTCAAACCCACCATAAAGATGTTCAATGCTATACTATAGCAATTGATAAAAAATTAGATAATAATAAATACATTGTTCCTGGTTGTGGTGATGCTGGGGACCGTATTTTTGGAACAAAATAATTTAAATATTTAACAAAGAAATGAAATAAAAATGAAAAAAAATATTATAAAAAAACTATTCCTAACAATATCTAGTTCACTTCTTCTAGGCACTAGTTTATCATTAGTTACATGTTCTAATAATCAAAATACTCCATCATACTATGTTAATTTGGAACATGATAAAAATTGTGATTTTTTTCATCCTAATGAAAATTGTTTTTTACAACAAGAATATCAAATATCCATAAAATTTAACAATGGCTATGAATTAGCATCTTTATCTATTATTGTTAATTTACCAGATAAGACTAGTAAAGAATTATTAGAAAATAATGATTATCAAATATCTGAAATTAGTGGTTCTTCCGATCAAACTGTTTTACTTTTAAGAATTTTTGCTGATAGTGTTGTTGGGGATATAAACATTGATGTAACTTCTAAAAAATCTAATATATCAATAAAAATCACTAATGATAATGAATTTTGTCAATTGTTTTATCCAAATGATCCTAAGCAAGAAGTTAATCCAATTAGTGAGATTAAATCGGGATTAGAATATCAATTAGGAATAAAATGCATTCAAAATGCCAAAATCTCTTCATTAAAAGTGTTAATGAATAATATTGAATTAAAAGAAAACGATGATTATTCTTATACTCACGAAATTGATCCTACTGATTCTACAATCACAACATACTATTTAAAAATTTATGCCTCAAATACAATTGATGATTTACAAATAATTATTCAATGTGATGACAAATTATCAATCAAATTGACTGGTGATGATAATTGTTGATTTGTTGATGAAATGAATAATCCTATAACTAATATTGTTCATTCTAAACTTAAAAATCTTGCATTATCAATAAAATATAATGAAGGATATAAATTGAAACAATGTCTTATTGTTGTTGGTAATGATTATTATAATTATGATAAAGTTAAAGATTATTTTTCTGCTGATAATTCAATTTTAAGTCTCCCAACTTCTTTTTTTCCTAAAAGTTCTGACATTAAAAATATCTCAATAACTTTGAAATCAGGTGTTAATGATATTAATATTGATGATTATTATTATGCAATTGATAATAATGATAATAGCACTTATTGTTTTGATACTAATACAATTGAAACAGATGATACTAACACTAATATCACTGCTATTGTTTATAAAAACGGACAAAAGCAGCAAGAAAAAAAAGTATGAAATAGACAATTATTCAACGAAAATATTCATATTGGTAAAAATATTCAATACATTGGTAAGAATTTTTTAGCTAATTGCTCTATTTTTGATTCAAATATTATTTTTGATAATGAAAAAGAAATTAATAGCATCAAAAAAATTGATGATTATTTTATGTATAAATGTGAAAAGTTTACATCCTTCAATAAAAGTGTTGATCAAATTATTATTAATAGAAGTATTGATATTGGTTCTAATTTTTTAGCTTATACAGCATTTAATTGCTCTATTGAATTTGGTACTTCTAATGATGATCCTAATTTTTCTAATGGATCAAATATTGATGAATCATTTTTAAGCAATTGCAAGCAATTTAATAGTAATATTTATTTTTTAAAAGGCTCCATTAAAACTATTAATACAAGATATTTCATGCATAATTGTGATAATATGCAAGCATCAATTAAATTGGCAGATAAAGCATGAAATAATATTGATACAGATCGTAACAATGAAACTGCTTTTTCTTCTGACAATAAAAACGCTTTAATTTATACTAATGGTTTTAATATTGATTACGACGATAGAACTGGTACAAAAAATTTTATAGACAAAACTTTTTCTAATTATATTGATCTACATGGTTCTAGATATTATCGAAGAATTATTTGCAAGCATCGCTATATTACAATTTCTAAAAATCTATCACCTGATAATAAAGATAATCCATCTCCTAGTTATTATATTGGTAAACCTAATGTGTATACTCGTTTCTCATATTATCCAATGTATTTTGATGAACAAGCTATATCAACAGATGGCAAATCTAAGTATATTTCTAAACATGAAAATGATCCTACTTATAAAATCATCTATCCTGAGAATGGTGATTTTGATTATTCTTCCTCTGCACCAGTAAAAAGAATATTAATTGAAAAAAATACTAATCAAAATATTGCATCTCCTGAAAATGTTTGACCAATTTATATATCTGAAACATTCAATTTTGCTGCTGATGATGAAATTCATTCTAAAAACACTGATGCATCACAAGAAGGGTCAAACATTATCCCGCAAGATAAATGATATGTTTATAATTTTGATGATGCATGATGATTTAATGACATTAAGATTACATGATCTAAATTTAACAAAACAAAAGAAATAACAAATTTTACTTTTACTAAATCAACAAGAAGACCTAAAAAAAATGATAAAAACTTGCCTGACACTGGACCTATTTTTAATTGGGAATTAATTTTACCATCTGATATAAATATTTTTGATGGTGATATTCTTATTGAAAGAATATGTAAATAATATTACTAATTTAAGAGATAAACTTGATATGATTTTTTAAGCATTATTAATTCATAGTCAAATCATTTAATTTATTATTATGGTTGGAATAGATGGATTCGAACCAACGATCAAAGATCCAGAATCTTTTGCCTTACCGCTTGGCTATATTCCAATAATATAATTAATAATTATATTCAATAATAAGTTAATCCAATATTTTCAATTAGAGTGATCATTTTAAGTGTTAATTATTTTTAAAATATCAAAAAACTGTGTAAAGTCTCAAAATTGGTTTATTACCAATTAGTGATTCAAGTTTTTGTCTTTCTCATAGAGAAAAATGTTTATAATGATAAGTGTTCATTTGTGCTCCTAAAAT
>CACXEQ010000018.1 GCA_902766725.1 uncultured Ureaplasma sp. | reverse complement strand
CTCATGGTTAATTACTTTAAAATATTTTAAGATTGAATTAAACTTATCCTTGTTAAATTGTTTTTTGTTTTTTAAAATGAGTATCTTATATTCATCCTTTATAACAGAAGTTATGTAACATTTATTTTTAGCAAAATGTTCAGTAAATTCTTTAGATAGTTTATCAATTTCATAAAGCTTAATTAGTATGTTTGTATCAAAAAAGTTATATTGCATATATTATTAATTTTTATGGCAGGGGTAGCAGGATTCGAACCCACAACACTTGGATTTGAAGTCCAATGTTCTACCGTTGAACTATACCCCTATTATTTGATAACAAGTTAATTATAAATAATAATTAATACAAATATTTACTAAAAAAAATGTATAGGTTGGCAAATATTATTATAAAATATAGATATGTAATGGTAAGAAAGGTAAGTTCATTTAATGGCAGACTTAAATTCAATCAAATTAACTCCATCTGATGAATTGGCAGAAGTAGTTGGTTCAAAACCTCTATCTCGTCCACAAATCATGAAGAAGTTATGAGATTATATTAAGAAGCACAAATTGCAAGACAATAAGAATAAAAGAATGATTAATGCTGATGATAAACTAAAACCAATTTTTGGTGGTAAGAAACAAGTTAGCATGTTTGATCTTGCTAAATGTGTAAGCAAAAATGTTGATTAATAATTAACTTTTTTATATATTCAAAAAAGACCTATTAATTTAGGTCTTTTTTATTTTTTGATAAATTTTTCTAATGCACGGAGTGTAAGATCATTAATAATTTTATATTTTTTTAAACACTGATATTTATTAGCATCGCCACCGGTAATAACTACTTGGGAAGATGTTAATTTATATTTTTTTATTATGTTTGTCAAAAATCCATCCAATAGTAAATTAACACCGTTAGAAAAACAACTAGGAGTATTAAGCAAATTACAATGATAAAAATAATTAGGGATTAGTTTATGATCAATTGATGTTATATTAGATATTTGTTCTAGTCCTTTGGTAATCGATGGAATTAACAAAATAGATTTATATTTATTATTTTGCATGATGATAGCAAAATAAACAGTCCCTAAACATATAACAACATTAAGATTTGCTTGTTTACTACATCATCACCCTAATAACAAAATATCACTACCAATTACTACTTTTTTATCAACATTTGTTAAATTTAATTTATTAGTAAAATCATCTCTATTAATTACTTTAATATATGCATGAGGGTATTTTTTTACTAACATAGAATATAAATAATCTATTTTGCTTGTTGCTACTATATATATTTTGTTAATGTTTTGGTAATTTTTAAATTTGTTATTTAAAAATGTTAAATTAGTAGTAGTCTTATATCTAAATATTTTGAATCTTTTATTGGTTACAATAGCAAATTTAGTGTAACTATTACCAACATCAATTAAAAGTGTTTTGTTAAAACTCATTTTTTTTATATTATTTAACATCATTGTAATGATCTAAAATTTGCTTTTTTGTCAAAGATCTATATTTAATAATTTTGGGAGTTTGTGGCATATTAAATGTCCATAAATAAGCAAAAACACTAGTTATATAAATATATTGTTTTAAAATATTAATGTCGAAATTTGCAATATATTTGTCCCATAAAATATTTTTATAATTTAAATTGGTTTCCCTAATAAAATTAGCATAATCTCAATAATCACTAGCTAGACTAACCCACTCAAAATCAATTAAATGAATTTTGTTAGAAGGAAGTAATACTAGTATATTATCAGGATTAATATCAGTATGATTAATTACTAATTTATCATTTTTTCTTAGATTTACAAGTTCATTAAATTTATTAATATAAATTTCATCCAAATTATTTAATTGTATATCATATGAAGATAAATTAATTTTTTTAAAATTATGATTTTTCTTAATATTCAATGAATGTAAATGGTTGATTTGACTAAATAGATTAGAAAGAAATTTTCGTTTGCAATAAATAGCTTTATTAGGGTTATAACCTTCAAATCACTTTTTAATAGCTATACCTGTTTTTATATCAAAATAAACAAAATCTTGATAGTTTAACAAATCTAATATATTTTTTTCAGCTTTCCTATTTATTATTTTTTTTGTTTGTTGATGAGGAATTCTTACTTGTCATTTAGAATTATCATTTAATTTAACTAAATATGATAAATTAGTATATCCAGAATGGATTTCAGTATATGAAACAATTTCATTGCTTGGAAATGATATCTTAACTATTTTTGTTAGACATTTAATTATTTTATTGTTTGAATTAATTTTTTTCTTCATAAAAATAAAACTAGTTATTAATAATTATTAGCTTTTTGTAATTGATCATTATAAATGATCGACAATAAAACAAGAGGACGCTTGTCAAACTTCTTATCATATTGCTTAGCAATTTGTTTTTTAAAATCATCTTGCTCTTCTCTAGTCAAATTAGCATCTGAATTTCTTTGATTTAAAAGATCAAGCATTTTTGTATTTAATGTTGAATTTATCTCATTAATAATGCTTTGATTCTTTGGATCATTAGTATTAATTATCCCCACTATGTTATAATTTGAACATTTGATTTGTTTTGTTTTTTTATCAATCAGTAGACTAGCAAGGACACAACCACTATTAGACATTTGCTCACATTCTATTAAACTGTTTGCTCCAACATCATATAAACCATTTGTTCCTACATATTGTTCAACAATTTTCAAATGTTGTTTAATATTGATTAGTTTGTCACCATCAAATATAGCTTTTTGACCATTGCTAAGAATAATAGTATTATTATTGAAACATGTTTTAGCAATTTTTTTATACTTAACAAAATCCATATATAAACCATTAATAGGAAATATGTATTTAGGTTTTAAAATGTTTATCAAAAATTTATGATCTTCTTGACTTTGGGACAACATTATAACATTTTTAGGAAGTTTCGCAATTTTAGCAATACCAAATCTATTTAAATTATCAAATAAATTAGCTTCTAATTTTTCATATCCAGGAGTAGTTAACAAGGAATAAACAAATGTATCACTAGATTTAAGAATTAATTTATCGTCTTCTTGTGCAGCAATTTTTTGTAATCTATTTAATAAATTTTGCTTATCGCTAGCAACAACAATGATACTTCGATCAACATTGTTTAGTTGGTTTTTATCAATATACAATAAATGAGGAAAATTAATAATTCTATTGTGTAATATATAATTAAAAGTATGAGCAAGTGAACCTGAATAGATATAAAAAGGTATCATCATTTTATCAGCCAATCACGCTAATCTAAGTAATTTATATATGTCTTGTTCATCTAGGGCAAAGATGCCACGATGTGGCATTTCAATGATACAATTTTCAAAAAATGAACTAACTGAATAATTTGGGGTAGTAAAGTTTTGATTATTAATATTATGACCAATAGATGTAATAAGAGCTAAAACATTATTATTTGTAAACTTATTTACTTCATTTAACAAGTCATATAAAGCAGCATTAGCATTTGTAGGGATAATGAAATTATCAACATAAATAATTGCACCAACATTTGTTTTAAAAATAAAACCTAATGATTGTGGCATAAAACAAGCTGTTCGAAATGCTATGACATCTATTTTACCAATTTTATTTATTGATAATGGGTTTAAAACATTAACATTGTATTTGTTTTTAAAACTATCAATTTCATGGTTTTTAATATTTTTATTATTAAATATTCTTTCTAAAAAATTATTAATGATTGTTTGTCCTAAACTACTAGTATAAATAGGTAAATTAGGAATTAGTTTTAATAAAAATTGTAATCCACCAAACAATTCATAAGATGCTGTAGGAATAAAAATTCCTTTAATTTTCAGTTTATTATCAATTAAATAATTAAAATCTGGGATGATTTTTTTAATACCTAAAGTAATTGTACTTGGGCAACTTATCCCACATCCTAAAATATAAATGTCTTCATCAATAATTAAAGCATCACAAACTTTATCTTTTTCATCTTGCCCACCAAAGCAAACAAATTCTATCTTAGTCATGTTATTTACCTTATTTTAATAAATTATTTTTATAAAAATTTGGGTCATTTATATAAATAAGATTTTCTAAAATGTTATAGGCATGATCAACATTTCTATCTAAATATTTAATGATTGTTAAAATAAATAATTTATTTTTATTTTGAATTTTATCTTTAAGAATTAAATCATAAAATTTATTAAGTGTTTTTATATATTTTTCATTAAACCGTTTAATTAACATGGCAGCAACCTCAATATAGTATTTTTTAGTATTCTTAGTATTTTTAACAACATGATCATGAATTTTTTTACATATTTTTATTGATTCATCTAATAAATTAGTAAGTAATTTATTTATATTTTCATCATTATTTTTATTATTACAAAAAAAATGAGTAATATTATAAGCAAAATCACCCATACGTTCTATATCTTTTGCTGATCTAATAATAGCTAAAACAAATCTTAAATGAGCAGCACGAGGAACATCTTTAGATATTACTCAACTTGCTTCAGTCAATAATTCCATTTCAAATTTATTAGAACAATTCTCTAAGTTTTGCATTTTTTTAAAAAAATTATTATCAAAAGTTTTTTTAGAACAAAAAACTTTATAGATTTGTTCATGCATGTTAATAACATGTTTAAAATTTCTATTAAATATTTGTCTTAATGTATTTTCAGATTTAACAAGGGTATTAAAATTAATGGGCATACTTATATGTTATCAATCTCTTTATTCATTTTTTTTTCTTTGAGTTTAATTATTTTAGTCATATTTTTTTGATAATTTTCACAAAATTCTTTTTCAGAAATAAATAATTTTTTTGATCAAACCATATTTCTAATTTTCAAGAATAATATGCATGAACAGATTGAAATAGCCATTAAATTAGCAACTAAATTTGGCAATCCTATAGATAATCTTACATCTCAACCACCAACAGATTTGTCAGTTAATGCACCTATTGCATATAGTATAAAAAACAAATCACCAAAAAACATAGCAATAAACATAAGTACTGAAATGGCAGTGGTGTTTTTTGTTTTAATTATTTTAATAAATTGAGGTAAAGAATAAATGGCAATACAAAATGCTGCAATAAAACCTACATATCCATATCATTTCATACATATACTCCTTTAATGATTAATTGTAATAATTAATAAAGATTTAGTTTATTAATTATATAGTATTTTATCTTATTTCTATCTTCCTAAAACAAAATCCTTGGTTGCTTTTTGTTTTGGATTCATAAATATTTGCTTTGTTGTGCCTTGTTCAATTATTTTTCCATTTAACATAAAAAATGTTATATCAGATATTCTTTGTGTTTGACTCATAGAATGGGAAACAATTATAATAGTAAATTTTCTTTTTAATTTAATAATTAGATTTTCAATAAATGTTGTAGCTATAGGATCTAACCCACCGGTTGGTTGATCCAATAGAAGAATTTCTGGCTTTAGAGCTATTGCCCGAGCAATACATAAACATTGTTGCTGACCACCAGATAAATTATTAGGTGAATCATTTAATTTATTTTTAACTTCATTTCATAATGCTACATCATCTAAGGCATTTTGCACTATTCCATCCAAAATTTTATTATTAACTATACCATTGTTTCTTGGACCATAGGCAACATTATCATAAATAGATAAAGGAAAAGGAGACATTTGTTGAGATATTGTTCCTATCCTAGTTGTTAATTCAGATTGAGAAATAGTGGGTGAATATAAATTTGTTCCATTAAAAAAATATATATTTCCTGACATTTTGACACTAGGATAAATTATTCTATTCATTCTATTTAAACTCTTTAACAAGGCAGATTTACCAGAACCATTTGGTCCAATAATTGCTGTAACTTTATTTTTTTCAATATTACATGTAATATTATCTAAAGCGTGTTTAGTACCATATCACACATTTCAATTTATAATTTCAAATGCGTTTTGTTGCATATTAAAATCTGTTTTTATTGGAAACATTTTCTGCTTTTTTATTTGAGATAAATTATTTTTTTGTTTATTAAACATATAACCTTCTTCCTAAATTCACAACATATGCATACATTTTATGTAAACGACTTGCAGACAGTTTATGTTTATAATAATTATTTTTAATATTGATCTTTTTAATAGAAGAAGTAGGTTTTTTACTAAATATTTTAGGAATAACAATATTAACTAAAATAAGAATAATAATAATTAAAATTAGTAAAATCAAAGCACATTCATACATGATGTTTTTAGCTGTAATTAGATTGTTAGAACTAATTTGCGCATAAATTCTTGTAGTAAGTGTCTGACCATTAGACATAAGACATATTTTGTTTGTACTACCTATTCCTGCTGTTAAATATAATGGTGCTGTTTCAGCTAATACTCTTCCAATGGATAAAATGATTGAAGTAAGGATATGTTGGATTGTGGAAGGAAGAATTAATGTAAAAATGGTTTTTAATTTACTAACACCAAGTGTATAACTTGCTTGCCTAACTTTTAAGGAAACAGTTTGCAATGCTTGAATAATTGTCCGAGTAAATGATGGTAGAATTACAAAAACTATTGTTAAACATCCAGCCATTAAACTTTTACCTGAATGACCAGCAAATGACAAGCCAAGAGTTTGCAAGAAAAAAACTAAACCAAACATTCCATAAATAATAGAAGGAGTGGCACCTAATGAATCAATAAAAAAAAGAAAAGCAGTTTTCAATTTGCCATCTGGCATAAATTCATTAATAAAAATTGCCACAGACATGGAAATAATAAAACTTATGCCAATAGAAATAATAATTAATATAAATGTATTAATTATTGCTTGACCAGTTGTATTTTCACCTAATTTAAAAATACTTTGACTACTAGCACAAATTCCAATAATTCCATTGGCAACAAAATTAAAAATTATTCATAATATAAAACTAAAAACAATAGATGCAGAAATAAGTTCTCATGTTAATTTTCAAATAGTGTAAATATTATTATTTTTATTTACAATAAAAGCTTTTTTATTAAAATAAAGAGACAATAATTGGGAATAATTTTCTTCTGTTAGTTTTATTTTTTTGTTATTGACATAAAAAACTCTTGTAAAAAAAAATTTAATTTTATTTGGAACAAATAATAACACTTTACTAATATTATTTAAAAATGAATTGTATTTATGACCTCTTGATTTTTGAAAAGTAAATTTAATAAAACCATTTAGAATTATTATTGCCACTAATAAAACTAAAGCATAACTAAATAGCAATCCTTGTAAAGAAGGTGGAGATAATTCAGCAAACATGTTACCACTAATTAATACTCCTAATGTTTGCAAATAACTTCTTCATACAGCTAAAAAACCACTATTAAAAATTTGGTTATAATTTTGACTTTGTAAGATCATACTTACAGCCATTGTTTCTCCAATTGCTCTAGATGCTGCTACAACTAATGAAATTATTATTTTGCCTCTAATAGATTTTTTATAAACTTTATAAATTGCTTGAGTTTTATTATTTCCTAATAAGATTGGAGAAATCAAAAAATTTCTATCAACTGAATCTAATGCGGATGAAGTAAGAGAAATAACAGTTGGCACAATCATAAAAGTTAACATTATTGCACAGCTAAGTAAATTGTAACTAGTTGGTAAATTAAAAATTTTTTTAATTAATGGACCTAATGCACTAATAGCAAAAAGACCAAATAAAACTGATGGAATATCTGCAAGAATTTCTATAAAACATTTTGCATATTTTTTAATCCTAGGAGGAATTCTAAATTTAAGAAAAATAGCAGTTTTAACTCCAATAGGACCAGCAATTAATATAGATAATCCTGATACTAATAATGTAACAACTAATGGTAATCAAACACCAGCTTGTTTTCTTTCTAAATTATAATTAGCTGTTCCAAATATCCCTTTTAATCCATATGTTTTTCAACCATCAATTGATCCATAGATAATGAAACTAATAACACTTAAAAATAAAACAATAAATAATATAGCAAAAAATAATGTTAATAAAAATGCAATTTTATCAGATTTGTTTGTTGTCTGTTTATACTTAAATAGATTAGTTTTCATAAGCTTTTGCTCCATATAAAAACTCATGTTCATTTATCTCGTTTTTAGCAAGTTTAAAATCTGTTACTTCCTCGAGCGAATTAAAATCACTGTTATAAAACATGCTATTAAATTGATCATATTGTTTTTCTTGTTTATTATCGAATTTATGTAAAGGAAATAGACCATTAGACAACATTGTAGATTCATAATTTGCACAACTATAAATTCATTCAATGAATTTGATCGTTTTTTTATCATTGATATCAACAATAACATTAATAGGATTAATCCATTTGTAGTTAGTGTATATATTTGATTGCAAAATATCATTTACACTATTAAAATCTTTTTCATAATCTAATCAACTTACAACACCATCATTATTTTCATACTTAGCAATTTTATAACCATTCTTTTTAATTTTTTCTTGATTATCTTTTATAGATAAAAAA
The DNA here is from genome assembly GCA_902766725.1 of uncultured Ureaplasma sp. Lineage (GTDB taxonomy): Bacteria > Bacillota_I > Bacilli_A > Mycoplasmatales > Mycoplasmoidaceae > Hennigella. The sequence goes on along the minus strand of CACXEQ010000018.1, from coordinate 6,676 downwards.
CTAGTTGTTAAATAAATCATGGAACCAGGAATATCATTTGTATTAAAAAAAGTTCAAGCAATAGCATTGGCTTTATTTGTTTGATACAAATTTCTATCATGCCCATACTGTCCACAGGCAAAGGCATTTTTTTGGTTATCCGTTAAATTTTTATAAGCATCAGTAAAACCACTAAGTTGACTAAAAACTATAGAACTAGTAGCAGAAATATTACCTCCTGTTCTTACATAAGGAGTAATAAATGTATTTTTACATATTTCTATATCATTAAGATTAAAATATTTTAAATTTTCTGCTGGTATATAGTTATATATGCTACCCCATTTATTTTCTCACTTACCATTTTTTCATTCATTAAAACCAGAAAATATACCATACAATTGGGCAATATTATTTTTATTAATAACAATGTCAAAATTATTTATAGCTGATTGAGAAAGATTATTAGGCAATTTATATAAAATAACTAATCCATCCCAGCCTAATGTGAAAGTTTTTTTAAATTCTCAATTATTCTTTAAATTTAAATTACTAATAACTAAGTCATATGGATTAATTGTGGTATTAGCAATGTTTATATTTTTTAGAGCAAGCTGTTCAATACCATATGTGTTTCCTTGAGATTCTACAGTTACTTCATATTGATTAAATTGTTTATGGTATAAATTACCAAATGCCTGAACAATTTGTCTGACTTCAGCACCACCAGTAGCAGAAATATATTGGGTATGTTGTCAATTAATAGACAAAAAAGTAATTAAACTAGCAGGAACTAAACAAGCTATAGAAACTAACAATGTTTTGGAAATAGCTTTCATATTACTCTAATAATACATTTTACTAAATAATAATATTTTTTTTATTTACTATTTTTTTCTCAATGTCATAAATTTTTTAGGGATGGCCGGAGAGGACATTTTATGTTTATTAACAATGAATTTGTTATGAATTTTACATTCTTGTTGAGGATCGATTTTTATAAAGCAAAGATATTTATCAATTTCTTCATATGTAATACCCATATCCTTCTCATCTAGTTGGTTCTTATACAATCCACCAGTAGGTTGACGATTAATTATTTGATCGGGAATAACATATTGTTTTGCCAAAAAAGTTATTTGATTTTTAATTAACCAATAAATTAAATTTATATCGCATGCATTATCACCATTTTTTGTATAGTATCCAACTAGTCTTTCATCAGCATTATTTGTCCCACAAACTAATAAATTATATTTATTGGCTAATGCATATAAAGTGATGGTTCTAAGTCTAACTTTTAAATTAATTTTTGCATTAAAAGAATGTTGCAATTGTAATTGTTTAACCAAATTTAAATAAATGGGAGTTAAATCGATTGACATGAAATCAAAAATAAATTTATCTTTTAGCTTGTTGATGCAATCAATATCTTCTTGTGATGATTCAATATTAATAAAAACACCTAAAACTTTAACATTATTAATATGGCAAAGCATAGCTAATGTTAAAGCTGAATCAATACCTCCGCTTAATCCTAAGCAAAAACCAGTCATAGCATATTTATCACAATATGATTTTGCTCATTTTTCTAGATATTTAGCATATTTTAATAATTTAATAGGTTTATTTTTACAACAACAATTAAGCATTTTGAAATAATCTAATTTTCCCATATTAGTCTATTTGAAACTCCATATTATCAATAATAATAGTATCTTTTTCTTTGGCACCATGTTTTTTTAAAATTTCATCAATATTGCAATTGTTAAGTTTTTGGTTAAATCGATAAATATTATCTTTAGTGTTTTGGGGAATTTTATGCAATCAATAACTAAGATAATTACTAGTAATTATTCACCTTCCTTTTTTATCTCTTGTCCAAGTAAAGGTTTTGGAATGGTTCATATTTTGTTTTGGTTCAATTACTTTTATATTTTTGTTAGATGAAATATCTTTTTTAGCTAATTGACAATCTTTATATAATTGATTGATTATTTGTTTTAGTTTATCAATGTTATAGTTAGATTTTGCTGAAATATCAATTATTGGTATTTTATTTTTAAGAAATTTCTTTAGTTTTAAAAATTGTTCATTAGCATTTAAAACATCAGATTTATTGGCAACAATTAATTGTTTTTTGTTAAGCAAGGCTTTGTTATAATTTGATAATTCATTATTAATAATTTTATAATTAGCAACAATATCATCATGATCATTCTTATCTAATGATATAACATGTATTAAAACATCACATCTTTCTATATGTTTTAAAAAATCAAATCCTAATCCTACATTGTTGGATGCCCCGTCAATCAAACCTGGAATATCAGCGATAATAATATTTTTATTTTGTTCATAATTCATTGTTCCTAAAATGGGTACTATTGTAGTAAAAGGATAGTTAGCTACTTTTGGCTTAGCATTTGATAAACAACGTAATAAACTTGATTTGCCAGCATTAGGTTTACCAATTAGACCTATATTAGCAATAAATTTCAATTTCATTTGAACAATAATTTCTTGACCACAATCACCATTTTCATATAAAGTAGGAGTTTTATTAAATGATGATTTAAAGTAAGCATTACCATGACCTCCTATCCCACCATAAGCAATTACATACTTTTGTCCATTTTCAACAATATCAACAATTAATTTATTATTTTCTGCATTATATATCTGAGTGCCTATAGGTACTTTAATGATTGTATCCTTACCATTTTTACCAAACATTTGCTTATCTTGACCATTTTCACCATTTGAAGCAGTAATTTTTTTTCGATATCTCAAATGAAACAAAGAATTAATGTTCACATCACCTAAAATAACTACATCACCACCTTTTCCTCCATCACCACCATAAGGTCCACCTTGGGAATGATGGGCCTCTCTCCTTCATGAAACAATACCTTTACCACCATTCCCTGCTTTAATTATTAATTTACATTCATCAATAAATTGCATTATTCATTATTTCCTATATCAATGTATGATTTATCTTTATTTGGTTCTTGATAAATATCAATATTATTTTGTAATTGTTGTTTAACAGATTTATCTAATTCATATTGTTTTTTATAACCAAATAAAAAACTTATAGCATGTTTACTATTGATCAACCATTTGTTAATTATAGAATTAGTAATTAGAAAAAAAATAATACCAATACATAATGAAATTAATATTCTTATTATTCAATATAATGACATCATATTTTTTTGTCAATTAGTCATTAGTCCCGTTAAAATAATTCCTGTCATTAAAAAACCAAATGAACATGAAAACGGAAAAACATCAATTCCATTTATCTTTAGCTTACTAAATAAAATTGGGATAAAAATAGCAATTAAAATTAATGCAACTAAAATTAACAAAATATAATAATTAAAGAAACAAAAAGCTGAATCGATACTAATATTTTTATTAATATAGTTTTCAAGTTGAGCTTTTAATGTTTCATATCCCCCTTGATAAAATAATTGATATTTTTTAGCAAGAAAATCAATATTGTCTTGTTTAATTATTCCATGTCAAACGCAGGTATTTTTGGCAATCAACAAGTTCATTCCTAAAATATTAAATTCTCCAATTAAAAGTCAAACCATTGTAAAAGGAATAATGACAATCAAAAAAACAAAAAGAAAAATTCATCATGTTTTTGTTTTAGGACCATTATCAATTTTTAGAATGTTATTTCTGACCATAACATAATTATATAATCTATATAATATTAATTATTATCTTATAAGATATGAATAAATCAATTTTATTGCCAAAAAAAATAAAAGATTTTTTTAAAAAAAATTTTAGTAAAAGTCAATTGATTACTAAAAGTATTATTTTAATTAGTAGTTTTGCTGTTGTTTTAATAATGAGTTTAGGCTTTTATTTTTGATTACGAAATGAAAACGAATTTACCGAGATATCTAAAAATGGTTTTTGGTATATAAAAATAGTTCATAATTATGGAATTGGTTTTGGTGGTTTAAAAAATAATTTACTTGCAATAAACGTCATTCAATCCTTCATGTTTATTTTGTTATTTTTTATTTTTATGTCCATGTATCAAAGTACATTAACAAGTATTTTTATATCTTTAGCAATGTTTGGTGGTTTGTTTAATTTGTTGCAAAGAGCAATTGATCATGGTTGAGTATTAGATTATTTTCAATTTGGTTTTTGAGAAAGTTTCCCTACTTTTAACTGACCAGATATATTTGTTGTTATAAGTATATTTAGTTCAGCCATTGTCACTATTGTTGTATACATAACAGAATATTTAAATGAAAAAAAAATATCTAAAATATCAACTTCTAGATCATCATCAATTGATACTGATAAGCCAAAAACAATTGTTGATTACTAAATATGCGATTAGACAAATATCTTGAACAAAAATTAAATTATTCAAGAAATAAAATAATTAAGATTATAAAAAATGGTTATGTATGTGTAAATAATAAAATTGTTTTAAAACCTTCATTTCAAATTGATCCAGATTCACAAGTAAAAATTAATGATAAATTTAAAAACCAAGAAAAAGTAAATTTAAAATTATCACCATCTAATAAGCCTTTAGAAATTATTTATGAAGATAAAGATCTATTAGTTATTAACAAACAAAAAGGTTTATTGGTTCATCCAACAAAATTTAATGAACAAGACACAGTTGCTAACCGTTTAATATATTATTTAAATAAATCAACTGTGGACAATATTCGCCCAGGAATAGTACATAGAATGGATAAAAATACTACTGGATTATTGTTAATTGCTAAAAATAAATCTGTTTTACATGTTCTTCAGCAACAATTTAAAGAGAGAAAAATCATCAAAAAATATTTAGCAATTTGTCACAGTCATTTTAATGATAAGAAATTAATAATAAATGCTCCAATAGCTTTCCCCAATAATAAAACAACTAAAAGAATCATAGCTTTTACTAAAAACGCAAAAGAAGCAATAACATATGTAACTCTAATTAAAAATTTGGATAATAATTTATCTTTGATAGAATGTGAAATAAAAACAGGTAGAACTCATCAAATAAGAATACATTTAGCATATATTAAACATCCTATCTATAATGATGAATTATATGGATCGGTTGATTACAATAAACAATATGGTCAATTTCTTCATGCTTATAAACTATCTTTTTTTCATCCAATAATAAAAAAACAAATGGAATTTAAAATTAATCCTGACAATATTTTTATGAAATTGTTAACAACCAAAAATAAAATATAACTTATCTTATGTATATATTTAAAAACTACAAGTTATTTTATTTGAAAATTCAAAATTTAATTTGCTATGACCTAATTAAATTAGGGATTAAATTTACCATAAAGTACTATAAATAAAAGTACTCATTTAAGACTTTCACTAATTTTATGTATGTATATTCATATACATACTTGTTGAAATTTAGTTAAATTTTGCTCACATTTTGTAACATTACTCCCCAAAAAAGCTGCATCATATTGAATATGAACTATTTTAATGAATAATGTAGATCATGAAATATTGAAAAATCTAAGAAATATTGTTATTTAAATTTTAATGAAATAGAAAATGATATCTAACTCAAAAATTTATCCCCGACAGTTTGATTTTTCTTCCGTTTCTTAAAAATATCAATAATAAAATTAATGGAATCTATCATAGAAGTTTAACTTTAAATCGGCAGCATTTAATGTAAATAATAATTTATGTCAAATTAATTTTGGCAGTTTAAATTAAACTTAACTATGAATTAAATTACGATATGTTTTTGATGATGTACTTTCTTTATCATTTGTATTAGGAAGCATTTCCAAAAAAGCATTTATGTGTTCATTGGTTTTACCAGCAATTTTTATACCTTTTGTATAACATTTAGCATTTTTATTGCGTGTTGAAAGAGTATAATCATTACATTTTTGAAAAAATTTAGATATTTCTTTTGCTTTGTTTGGTGATTTTAAGAAAATTGTGCTTGTCATATTATCACAATTGAACATAAATTCGTCCATATTGATTATGCTTAATCCATCAACGCCACTACTTTCGGCAAAAGTAATATTTGAATTAAAATTAGTACATCCTGATAAAAAGCTAACTGAAACAGAAAAACAACTACTAAATTTAATTTCTTGATTAAACAAACTACATCCTGATAAAAAATGACCTTCAATATCTATTTCATTTATACCATCAATCTTATCAATTAAAACAAAATCTATTGGTTTATTTTCCGTACCATTTATTTTTATATTTTTTAATTGTTTACAATCATTCATGAAATTGTAACCAATACTGTAAATTTTATTAAAACCATTTTTGAAATTTACGTGTTCTATTTTTTCACAACCTCTTAAAAAGTTGTCACCAACAGTAGTAATATTTTCACCTACATCAACTACAAAATCAAATTCATTTCGTGAATATTCAACTTTTTGTCTTTGTTTGTTTTGATCAATATAAAAACCATCAATTTTAGTATCAAGATTATCTGTTTCAACAGAGTCATCATTCAAAAATATAGTACGATTTGAATCATCAACACATGTGTAGTAATAAGCTGCGTTTGGTTCAACATATTCACATTGAATATTAGTCATACATATAATGTCACCATCTAGAAGTGGAAATTTAGAATCTAATTTAAAAGTTACAATAGATGTTGTTTCATCTGATTCTGTATTATCTT
>CACXEQ010000017.1 GCA_902766725.1 uncultured Ureaplasma sp. | reverse complement strand
AGAACTAATGAAAACGTAATTGGTTTTGCTAGATATGATTCAGAATGTTTTGATTCATGACTAGATTTCTTAAAGAAATTTAAACCATCTAAATATGTTGTTTGTGATGGACAAAATGGTCTACTAAAAGCAATTGATAAAGTTTGAAACAAAACTTTAGTTCAACAATGTCAATTTCATATCATTATGAATGGTAGACAAAAACTTACAAAGCATCCAAAAACTATTCAAGGTAAACAGTTAAGAAAATTTTCACTAAGAATATGCAATATTCACTCACCATCTAGTGCAATTAGATGAGGAAAAGATTTGAAAAAATTCATTGAAAACAATCTTGATTATTTATTAACAAAATCATCAAAAGATGAACAAGAGTGATATACACATAAAAAAGTTAAATCATATGCATTTCAGTTACTAAAAGTATATTCATCTGAAAATCTATTTAGATGTGTATATAAAAATAATCTTAAATTAGCTAATACTAATAATTTTCTTGAAGGCAGAATCAATTCACCAATAAGAAGATTGTTAAGACATCATCGAGGGATGAAATATGAACACCAAATGCAATTAATTGAATTGTATTTATTTAAACAAAGTAAACTGTATAATTTAGTTAAGTTAGGCGAACATTTTGGGACTTAACTCAAATTTTAACTATATTTCTTTTTTCTAATTTGTATATGATTATTTAAATCCATGAAACTATATTAATGACAAATTATATTTTCAAATAATTTGAAAGATCTAATTCCATTATATATTTACTCATGAAGTCATAATCAATTTGTCCTTTTTTATTAATTGGAACACTAATTTCAATTTTTGGTATCTCTGTTAATGTACGACCATGGCCAATTGTTTTATACAATCTTTCGCTAATTAAAACACTCAAATAAAATTTTGAATATTCATCAAAATAATTTTTAATATTTTCTTTTAAGTCAGTAATCATTACAAACCCTGTTGCAGCGAATTTATAGTTACAATAATATGTTTTCCCACCACCACCGTCTCCTCCAGAGATAATACAAAATTTATTTTCATAAATTTTATCTGGATTCTTTATTATTCCTCCTACACCGTTATTATCTTTTTTTGCAACTATTAAAGGATAGCCAGGCAAGTCGAATTTATTCTCAATTTTTCTATCAATCGATTTATTCTTTCCTTTTTCAATTTTGTACAAAAAATCATTAATTTTAACCTTTTTAAAAGCAAACGGTTTGTTAGAATAATTTGATTTTTTAATTTTACTTGCTGCTGATGGTATTCCACATAAAATTCTACTTGCAGCATATTCTCTTAGATATTTTTCAAAGATATTTTTATTTATAACAACATTTCTATTTGTTGAAAAAGATTCAAATAACATTTCATCTTTAAAATTAAGTCTCTTTTTGACAGCTGAATATTCATTAAATTCACCGTTAAAAATTTTAAGTAACTGCTGTTGCTTTATTGGTCATTTATTTTCTACATCGAAACGTCCTTTTCCAACAACTAACTTAAAACCATCATCCGTTCCATCAATTAATAATGTATCAGCAGAATTTGGTTTGTTAGTTTTATGCAATGTCATAATGCATGTATCAACGCCAGCATTTGGTTGAAATAAATCACGAGGCAATGAAATAACCGAAATAAGATCCGATATATTTAATATTTTTTTAAGATAATTCAAATTTTTTGGTGTTCTGCCATTAACACAACTTTTAGGTAATATTGTTGATAGATAACCATCATCTTTCATATATTTTAATGCATAGTACACAAATTTTAATTCTGGGTCAGGTTGTGAAAATGGTGGATTCATTAAAACACGATCATAACAGTCATCTAATTCTGGAATTTTTGTAAAGCAATCATCTTTGAATATATTTGATGCACCATCGCCATGAAGCATCATATTTATTCCAGCTAATGTGGCATTGAATGCTACATTATCTATTCCAATAAGTCTTGTTTCTTTTATCATTTTTTGTTCTTTATGATTTTTTGATTCATTAAACATATTCGCCATAGCATTAGTCAAAAATGTTCCAGAACCACATGTTGGATCAAGAATAACATTATCTTTTGAACATAGCGAAATTTTATACATTAATTGTGCAATGTGATCAGGAGTAAAAACTTCACCTTTCTCGTTTGCATTAGCTGAATTTCATTTTCTAAATATTTTTAGAAAATTATTCATTATGTCATGTCCTTGATAGTCATCAGCTGATATGTTTATAAAGTTATATATTTTAGAAATTTCTTGAATAATAGTAAACATTTTTCCACTATCAGTTTCATTTAATGTATCATCATCCAAAATCTTCTTAATAAAAACTTTCTTTTGTTTACGAGTAAGAGGAAATTCTGCAATAATATTGTTAATTCCTAATTTTATAGTGTTTATTACTGTGTTTGTTGATGTTACGTCAATTTCTGCTTTATCACTAAATCGCATACATAAAAGAACGGCACCAATAAATGGAACATTAATTTGTTTATCTATATGCGCTTTTCAAAATAAATCAGCTAATTTTTTTGCACTATTTTCTACAATTTCTTCATTGTTAATTTTTTTTGGAAAGTATTTTTCACGATAGTATTCCTTATCTTTTGGTTTTAATTCATTTTTTTGCAAATTTCCATTAACATAACATTCAAATATATCCTTACCATTGTATTTGAAACCTATAAAATTTTTATTTGTTTCAAGTAACATATAATTTTCTAATTGGCCAGTAAATTTTCGTTCTGGTTTTTTTGCATCTAAAATAAAAGTTATTCCTTCATAGTAGTAATAACCATCTGGTTTTGTAGATGTTCCTTTTTTTGAAGATTTATACAAAAATAAGGTACCATCAGTTTGATTTGTTAAACCTAATATTGTTGAAAACTCTCTAACAACATCTTTCTCATTACTTCTCTTGCTCATAATAACTTATATTTAAAATATACTACCATAAATATTGACTTAATTTCATAAAATTAGTCAAATATTGTATATTGTATTTATATTCGCATGTGAATAGTATATGCTTACAGTAAATATAAATAGATTTTAATAAGTATGACTAAAATTGAGAACAAACTTAAATTTTTAAATATAAATTTGCCACACAATTATTTCAATAAACTGTTTGATAACAATATTAATGAAATAAAAGAAATGTATAAAAATTCATCATCTCATACATATGAAATGTTGGAAAATGGTGAAATTAATTGGATGGATACAATTCTCAGATGATTTTATTTATTTATTAATTGAACTATTAAAATAAATGACAATTCTAAAAAATTCCAATTTTATATCTTTTTTTGAGAAAGAATTATGAGATTTAGGTCAATGTATGTATGATATCGACATATGTAGATATCATTTACAAGAACAAATATTAATTTCACAAAAAAATAGACTCATAGGGAATAATATATTATGTAAACTATATTTCCTATTATCTGAGCACATAATATTAAAATTGTGTCATTATTTGATCTTGAAGGTTTCGGTAATAAAGCAAAAGCACAAAATAATTTAGAACAAAGATATAATTTTATCTCATACAAAAAAGAACTTGATACCATTCAAGATGATTTAAAAAAATTTTATTTAAATTTTTTACAAAAATTTATAGATGGTTCATTTGTCAAAGTAAATGAATGAAGAGGAATTTTTAACACATACAAGCACAATTATAGTGACTATGCTTGAAATAATCTTGAATGTCCAAGAATAAACCTGCAAGACATTTTTAATATTTTGTATATTATGTATGCTTTTATTTTGCCTATGCTAAAAATTTTGCATGGCTGAAAAAAAGATAATAATTTTTTTACATCAATTTTATTTGAAAAAGATGTTGAAGACATTTATGAATTATTAAAAAGAAATGACAATATTATAGATAGTTAAAATAACTAAAATTTTGCAAAAATTTTAACCTTATTAATTTTATTGCTATAGCATTAGTTGGCAATAAAATTTTCAATTTTTTGTTGTAAAATGATGGGTATATATCAACACAATAATAAGTTACAAAGAATTATTATCAATGGCAAAAGGACAAAAAAGCATGAATTATTTTGTGTTTATTCGTAGAAATTACCATTGTTTTACTGGTAATGTTAAATTTGATGTAGCAAGTGCTAATAAAATT
>CACXEQ010000016.1 GCA_902766725.1 uncultured Ureaplasma sp. | reverse complement strand
AACTTTATTGATTGTATTATTCAACTACCTGATAACTTATTTTTTGGAACAAGTATTTCAACATGCGTTATGGTACTTAAAAAAAATAAAAAAGATGCAACTATTTTATTTATTGATGCAACAAAAGAATTTGTAAAAATTACAAACTCTAATAAGTTATCTGATAAAAATATTAATAATATTTTAAAAATATTTACCGAGAGAAAAGAAATTAAACATCTTGCACATTTGGCAACATATGAAGAAATTAAAGAAAAAGATTTCAACTTATCTGTTTCAACTTATGTTGAAAAAGAAGATAAAAGAGAAATTATTGATATCAAAAAATTAAATTTACAAATTGATGAAATTGTAAAAAAAGAAGATGAGCTAAGAACAAAAATTAACAAAATCATCAAGGAGATTGAAAAATAATGAGTAAACTTGATGAACTGTTAAAAAAGTATTGTCCTAATGGTGTTGAATATAAAAAAATTAATGAATATATAGATTATGTTCAACCAACTAAATATATAGTTAAAAATTCAAAATATGATAATTGTTATAAAACACCTGTTTTAACTGCTGGCAAAACATTTATTCTTGGTTATACAAATGAAGATAAAAACATCTATGTTGCCTCCAAAGAAAATCCTGTTATAATTTTTGATGATTTTACTGCTAGTTTTCACTGAGTTGATTTTCCATTTAAAGTGAAATCATCTGCAATGAAAATATTAATAACAAAAAGCAAAGATTTTTCATTTCGATATTTTTATCACATAATGACTCATATCAATTACAAATCCTCACAGCACATAAGATTATGAATTAGTACTTATTCACTTTTAAAAATCCCTGTCCCCCCTTTGGATATTCAACAAAAGATTGTTAATATATTAGATAATTTCACTAAGCTGAGCACTAAGCTGAGCACTGAACTGACTAACAGAAAAAAACAATATGAATATTATCGAGATCATCTATTAACTTTTGATAATAAAGTAGAATGGAAACCACTAAAAAATGTAACAAGGATTAATTATTACAAACAAATAAGTGCAAACGAAATTAATAGTTTAATTTGTGATGGAGGAAATGTCCATCTTTTACCAAGTTCAAATAATTATAATTTATATGCTGATGAAAATAAATGTAAAAATCTTGTATGTAATGGTGAAGTTATTACTTTAGGAAAAGCACGATATGCAAATATAAAGTATTGTAATGGTAAATTTATATCATCAAATAATGTGATAATTGAATCAACTAACAAATATGAATTGTTAACTCGATTTATATATCATTTTATTTGTTGTAAATTAAAATTAATCTATGTAGAAACATCAACCTATCCAAAATTTGATATTAATGTTTTTAATAACTTAAAAATCCCCATTCCATCTTTACATATTCAAGAAAAAATTGTTAAAGTTTTAGATAATTTTGAGAAAATTTGTTCTGATTTACAAATTGGTTTGCCTGCTGAAATAGATGCACGCAAAAAACAATATGAATACTATAGAGATAAACTATTGTCATTTGATCTAAATGTAACTATTGATTCATCAGGCAGCATCGAGAGAGAGAGAGAGAGAGAGTAGAAGGTCTAATTAAGATGCTACAATATGTATTTGGTTATGCAAATGTTCAACTCTATAATTTAGATATATTGCAAATTATTTGCATGGGTCGAGGTGATATTATAAGTAAAAATGATATTCGACAAACTCCTGGTAATTTCCCTGTCTATTCTAGTTCTGCAACAAATAATGGTGAAATTGGTCGATATGGTAAATATATGTTTGATGATGAACGAATTACATGAAGTATAGATGGGGGTGGTAAATTTTTCTATAGAAATAATTTGAAATATTCTGTTACAAATGTCTGTGGCTGAATAAAAAATTTAAATATTAAATTATTATCTACAAAATACTTATTTTATACTCTTGAAAATCAATGATCATCAAAAAAATTTAACTATACAAAGAAAGCACATCCATCTGTTATAAAAAAAGAATATCTTGTACCATTACCTCCATTACCAATTCAACAAAAGATTGTTAATATATTAGATAATTTTGATTCTTACTGTAATGACTTAACTAAAGGTTTACCTGCTGAAATAAAAGCTCGAAAAAGACAATATGAATACTATAGAGATAGACTTTTAACATTTAAATGGGAAGACAAAGATGTGTAAAAAAATAAATTTGGATGGAATTAAAACTAGCACAATTGAAATAATAGGCAAATTTACACTACTATGACACGAATTTATAAAATGTTGTTTTAATGATTGTGAATTTAATTTTAACATTAACGAATTGAATGGTTTATATAAAAAGGGTTAATTAAAATTGATGTTAAATATATAACTGAATTAAAAAAACAAGCAAAAAATAGATGTAATATATTACATTGTGATATAAAAAATTACGCATGTCCAGATGGCTGTAATATAAATGAAAATATAAAAAAAGAAATGGATAAATTTTTTAAAGATAATGAACCTACACTAATTGGTGGACTTTGTTTGATAGAAAGAATACGAAATAATTTATGTCATGGACTAAAACAACTCTCTGAGATTAATGACCAATGAAAACTATTTGATAGCATCAATAATGTTCTTTCCTACATTGAAATAAAGAAATAAACAATGAAATGGAGTGTAAATAATGAGTTACTTTGATATTATATTAGCTGATGATGTTGCAACAGTAGTTGCAGAATTCAAATCAACAAAAAGAAATGAAACATCATATCAATCAGAAAAAGAACTTGAAAAACAATTTATAAAACAACTTATTAGTCAAGGTTATGAGTATTTGCCAATTAAATCTGCTGATAAACTTAAGCAAAATTTAAGAATTCAATTAGAAAAACTAAATAAATATAAATTCACTGATAATGAATGAAATAGATTTTCTAACGAATACATCTTTAATTCAAAACTATCAATTAAGGAAAAAACAGATACTATTCAATTAAACCATCAAAAAACATTAACATTAGATGATGGTTCAACTAAAAATATTTATTTTATTGACAAAAATCATATTGCCAATAACTGTGTTCAAGTTATTAACCAGTATGTCAACAATAAAGGTACATATGATAATAGATATGATGTAACTATCTTAGTAAATGGTCTGCCATTAGTACACATTGAATTAAAACGTAGAGGTATAGCTATTGAACAAGCTTTCAATCAAATAGAAAGATACCAAAGACAATCTTTTTGAGCTGATACAGGATTATATGAATTTGTCCAAATATTTGTAATTTCAAATGGTACTAATACAAAATATTATTCCAATACTACTAGATGGAACTATACACATAATAAAAGAAAACAAAAAACATCTAATAGTTTTGAATTTACTAATTTTTGGGCAGATGCCAAAAACAAACATATTACAGACTTAGTTGACTTTACAGCCAACTTTTTTGAAAAAAATAGATTATTAAAGATACTAACTAAATATTGTGTTTTTACTTATGATCAAAATCTGTTAGTTATGAGACCATATCAAATTGTAGCTACAGAAAGAATTATTAATAGAATTCAAATCGCCCATAATCATAAAGCTTATGGAAATATTTCTGCTGGTGGTTTTATTTGACATACAACTGGTTCTGGTAAAACACTAACATCATTCAAGACGTCACAACTAATCACTCAACTCGATTTTATTCATAAAGTTTTATTTGTTGTTGATAGAAAAGACTTAGACTATCAAACAATGAGAGAATATGATAGATATGAGAAAGGAGCTGCTAATTCAAACACATCAACTGTTATCCTTGAAAAGCAACTTAGAGATCATAAATCTAAAATCATTATTACCACAATTCAAAAACTATCTAATTTTATTAAATCATTCAAAAAGCATGATGTATTAAATCAAGAAATAGTATTAATATTTGATGAATGTCACAGATCACAATTTGGTGAGATGCATAAAGCTATTTGTGATAGTTTTAAAAAATACTACATCTTTGGATTTACTGGAACACCAATTTTTGGTTGCAATACTAATAGTGGTATTAAATCATTAAATAAAACTACTGAACAAACATTTGGAGATAAACTACATACATATACTATTGATAATGCTATTGCAGATAATAATGTATTACCATTTCGAATTAATTATTTATCTACAATGCATAAAAAAAATAATATTCAAGATCAAGAAGTTGAGGGCATAGACACAAAGGCAGCATTCTTAAATCCAATAAGAATACAAAATAATGTAAAATATATTCTTGATAATTTTGATAGATTAACTAGAAGAAATGAAAGATACTCATTTAATGCAATTAAAAATATTATTGAATTAGTAAATTCCAAAAATAAAACTAGTGAAAATCATTTGCATGCAATAAAAAATGGTTTTAATTCAATTTTAGCTACTACTTCAATAGAAGCTGCTAAAATGTATTATATTGAATTTAAAAAGCAAAATAAACCTGGTTCTGATCATTTTAAAAAAGTGGCTCTAATATATTCTTATGGTGCTAATCCAGATGAAGAAACTGGATTATTTGATGATGAATGTTCTGATGATACATTAAAATTATCTTCCTTGGATAGAGAGTTTTTAGATGATGCTATCAAAGATTACAACAAAATGTTTAAAGCAAATTATGATACATCAACAAAAGAATTTGCTAATTACTATAAAGATGTATCTTTAAGAATGAAAAATAATGAAATCGACATCTTAATTGTTGTTAATATGTTTTTAACTGGTTTTGACGCTGCTACATTAAATACATTATATGTTGACAAAAATTTGAAGCAACATGGTTTAATTCAAGCATTCTCTAGAACTAACCGAATCTTTAATTCAATAAAAAAATATGGTAATATTATTTGCTTCCTAAATTTAAGAAGAAGAGTAAAAGATGCTATTGCATTATTTGCTGATAAAGACGCACACAGTATCATTGAATTATTACCATTTGATTGCTACTATAATGGTTATGACAAAGATGGTGAGCATAGAAATGGTTATTTAGATTTTTTAAATTTGTTAAAAACATTATTCCCATTAAATAAAGATATAATCGGTGAAGAAAATGAAAAAAAATTCATTGGGTTATTTGGTTCAATCCTAAGAATTAGAAATATTTTAGTGTCATTTGATGAATTTAAAGACACTGACATTACCGAAAGAGATTTACAAGATTATCAATCCAGATATTTAGATCTTAAAGATAAATATACTAGCTCTGGTAATAAGGCATCATTAACTAATATTAATGAAGATTTGGTATTTGAAACAGAATTGATTGCTCAAGAAGATTATGGGGTGGATGCAATTCTATCTAAAGTAAAAGAATTACATAATCTTCATACTGAAGATAAAGTAATTACTACGACCATTATGAGAATGGTTGAATCTTCGCCTACATTACGAAGTAAGAAAGCTTTGATTGAACAATTTCTTATAAAAAATTTAGAAGATTTAGATGATATTGTTTCTTACTATAAAGAGTGAACAAGCCATGTAACAATGAATTACCATGAAGAAATAAAAAAGCTTATTCAAAAATATAATCTCAAAGAAAAAGAAACATTTCTTTTTATCGAAGAATGTTTAATTAATGGATTTGTCAAAACTACTGGCACCGATATTACTAAAATTCTTCCAATAATTTCAAGATTTGATAGTGACAACAAAAGAGATGCTATAAAGGAAAAGGTAATAAGAGAAATTTTTTCTATAGTTAATAAATATAATGATTCACTTGTTAGTTTGCCAACTAATAATCAATAGTGATAATTAAAATTATTTTAAATATAAAGTAAAATGTTTAGTCACCAAACTTAGTTATTTTTTTTGATATTATGTATGTTTATTATTAATGCATTAGTAAATTTTTGCTAACTTGTTTATTAAGCATAAATTTAGATTAATGTTGCAAAAACCAACCTTTCTGCACATACATTTATTTTTTGAGACTTTACTCCAAATTCGATAAAAGAGTTGTTAGACAAAAGAATATATTTATTGTGTCATGTATTTCAAATAAATAAAAGTGAGTACTTTGACTCATTAAAATTAGATAATATTATGGTTAAAACATTAACTCACATTAAAAGAATTTTACAAAAAGAATTAGATCATAACAAATGACATTATTGTATATCAATCATGTATTATTTATCATACCTTAATGAAAGTAATTTTAAACTTGAAAAAACATTTAAATTTTTAGAAGAAAGAACTAAATTAAATAATTAAGTTGGTATAAGATTTTCAATGCTAAAGAAGAACTTAATAATTAAAAAATTATAGTAAATCCGCTAACTTTTTGAAACTTTACTCCATAACTTACTCTTTTAAATTATTAACTTTAACTATTCTATCAATTCTATGGTTTACACTAGCAAATCCATCAGTGACAATCTTGGCTAATTTATTTAAATTATCTGTTAAATTATCAACTTTATCAGAAAGTTTAGATAAAGTGATTTTATTAGTGCTACCTGGTTTT
>CACXEQ010000015.1 GCA_902766725.1 uncultured Ureaplasma sp. | reverse complement strand
TCTTTTTCATAGAACTATATTATGAATGTATAGTTCGAGGTATTTTTTTAATTTTATGTATGTATATAAATATACATACATATTTACATACATACATATTTACTAAATTTTCATTAAAAATTGCTCACTTTTTGCAACATTACTCCAGAAGTATGGTTTTGTTTAAAAATTAATGCAATAAGCTTGTTTCAAAAACAACTTTTTTCAATAAATAAATTTCAACAATTTTTTGTTGACCAATAAAGTTTGCTCCCTATGATAATTTAGCAAATTCTTATAGGTAAATTGGATTTTCCATCAAATACATTATCCATGTTTTCCATTAATTTTTAAGTACCTATATCAATATTAACAATCCATCTTGATTTCTATTTTTTAATCCATATTTTTACAATTTATACCAACATTTTAGACAATATCTTTTACCATTTTTAATTTTTTTCAAAAACTGTATTTATGAGTATATAGTCCAACTTTTTTCATCAATAATATTAATAGAATAAGTTTCAAATTATAGTAGGGATATTCCAGCCATACACATAGAATATGTGACTAATATTGTATAAAAGCATAACTTTTTTCATTGTTGATGTCAATATATAATATATAGAGATATGGCTAGTAAATTAATTAAATATAAAATTAAAACCGCTAAACTAAATAAAAAATTAATTAATGATGAGATTGGATTAGAAAGAATTAGAACTAAAAATGAAAATGATGATAATGAAAGAAGATCCAAACCTAAAGCACCAGTTTGATTTGTTGAATTTAGAGATGAACAAAGAAAATTTAATAAATCAATTCAAGTAGAAATATCATCACTACGTACTGATGTAAATACATTAAAAAGTGATGTTAATGCTCTAAAAGCTGATGTAAATACACTAAAAGCTGATGTAAATACATTAAAAAGTGATGTTAATACTCTAAAAGCTGATGTAAATACATTAAAAAGTGATGTTAATGCATTAAAGGCTGATGTAAATACATTAAAAAGTGATGTTAATACTCTAAAAGCAGATGTAAATACATTGAAAAGTGATGTTAATACATTGAAAACAAACTTTAATAATGTTGTTGAACTTAATAACCTAAAACATTAATTAATAAATTTTAGAGTTCTTAAAACTTAACTCTATTTTCATCAATATAGAGATTTATCATGTTTGTTTATTTCCTTCTTTGAGCTTTTACATTGATGATTATATATATATATATATATATAGAATTTGTGCAAAATGTAATATCACTCTTTAAACATTAGATTAAAAATCAAATGCTTTTAGATTTTAATCAGAATTATTTATCATTCAAAAAACTAGAAACAAATATATTATTTTTCTTTAAATTCTTAAAATCTCCCCATTGACCATGCCCAGGTAAAATAATATCTTCATCTTTCAATATTTTATATAAGTTATTTAATGATTTTTTCATATCTAATTCATTACCATATGGGAAATCAGTACGACCTATTCCATCATAAAATAATGTATCACCTGTAAAAACATAATTTTCAAATTTATAAACAACACTACCAGGAGTATGACCGGGACTAAGGACAACATCAAAAATTAAATCATCAAACAATTTGATTTTTTTATTATTAAAAAATTTAATATATTGGTCAAATTTTTTAATAGGGTTGTTCATTAAATTACCACAATCATATTCACTATATATAACAAAATCAAGTTTGTGTAAAAAGACAGGACATTTATATAAATTAGTTAATTCATAACAACTAAATGTATGGTCAAAATGTCCATGGGTTAAAATAATAGTTTGTAAAGATCAATTATTATCAGTTATTAGTTTAATTATTTCTTTGCTAGAAAAACTAGGATCAACTACTATTATTTTTTTATTCTTAATCAATAAATAAGAATTATTATCCATTAGAGAAGATTTAATAATAATTAAATTGTTGGAAATTTTTGTAATATGCATTTTTTAATATTATATAAGTAATATAATATTTTAGATTATGAGCTATTTATCTTTGTATCGAAAATACCGACCTAAATATTTTAAAGATGTTATAGGACAAACTGCCATTTTACAAATTTTAAAAAATGCTATCAAAACTGATAAAATCGCTAATGCTTATATTTTTGCTGGAGTAAAAGGAACAGGTAAAACATCAATAGCTAAAATTTTTGCTAATGCTATGAATTGTCAAAATAATATTGATGGTGATGTATGTGGTAAATGTTTAATATGTAAAGATTTTATTAATAATCAAGTAATGGATGTAATTGAACTTGATGCAGCTAGTAATAATGGGGTTGATGATGTAAGAAAAATAATTGATGCTGCTATTGTTTTACCCACCAAATTAAGAAAAAAAGTTTATATTATTGATGAAGCACATATGTTAACTACCCAAGCATGAAATGCTTTATTAAAAATTGTTGAAGAACCTCCAAAATATGTTGTTTTCATCTTTGCTACAACTGAAGTACACAAAATACCTTCAACAATTATATCTAGGTGTCAATGCTTTATTTTCAATAAAATTATGGCAACTGATATTAATAAACTTTTAATAAATGTATGTGAAAAAGAAAAAATTAAATACACTATTGAAGCAATTGAAACAATTGGTCAGTTAGCAAATGGTTCAGCTAGAGATTCATTAAGTATTCTTGATCAAGTAGCAATTTATACAAATAATAATATTACTATTGCTGATATTCACAAAATATATGGAATTATCGATAATGAAACAATAATAAAATTTTTAAATTTATTTATTACCAATGAAAAAACAAAAGTTTTTCAAAATTTAAATGATTTTATCCAATCTGGAATAAATTTTTCTTTTTTTATCAAAATGCTAGCTGACTTGTTAACAGATAAATTAATTTATTTAGAAACAAATAATAAAGAATTATTAAGTAAAACAACAAAAGAAACCATTAATCAATTACTAATTAATGATAAATCACTACTTATTAAATTGCTTGATATTTGACAAGATGCATATGTTAAAATTTCCAAAATTACTGATATAAAATTGATTATGGATAACACTGTTGTCAAATCATTATCTTTATTTAATAATGAAAATAACCATAATATTAAACCTACTAATAAATATGAGCAAGATTTAACAATTTTTCAAAAACATGCCCCATTGGATGATCTATTTGAATTAGAACAAATAAATTCTAATACAATTACTAGTCCTAGTCCTGTTTATTATGATAAGAAAAATACTAATATATCTTCATTCCCTACTAATGACCAAATTCTATGCACTACTGTTGCTAATAGAGATAAAACATTTGAAAATATGATACAAAACTTATTAAAACAGATCAAAAGTGGTGAAATTACAGAACAATCATTTAGTGATATGTTACTAGCTAAAACTGTCTTTGTAGCTAGTAAAAATTCTGTAATACTAGCATTTAATGATGAAGTTGATGCTAAAATATTGAATAAAACAGCTAAGACAAAAGATTTTATTTTAACATGCTGTAAATTTTTTGAAAAACCTATATATGTTGTAGGTTATTCCATTCAACAGTTAAATAATTTAAAAAATCAAATTCAAGATGCTAAAAAGAAAAAAATCTTACCATTGTCAATTCAACCACTAAGAGACATTCTAGATGAAGATGCATCTATTGAACAGATAGCCTTTAACACATTAGTAAAAAACACTTGGAAGGATAAATAATAAATGATAAACAAACTTGGCTGTCATGTTTCAATGACTAGTCCTGATTTTTTGTATGGAAGTTTGCTAGAAGCTATTAGTCAAGATGCTAATTGCTTTATGGTATATACTGGTTCGCCACAATCAATTAAAAGACAACCAATCAGCAAATTAAAAATTGATGATTTAAAAATTGGACTAGAAAAATATAGAATTTCAACTAATGATATTATTATTCATGCTCCATATATTCTAAACCTAGCTAATAGTGATATTGCAAAACGAAAATTTATGATAAATTTTTTAAATAATGAAATAAAAACTATTGAAAAAATTGGAACAAATAAATATGTTATTCATCCAGGTTCTAATTCTGACAAAAAAGATGGTTGTATGCTAATAGCTGATATTATTAACAATATTAATAATAAAAAAGTTATTTTTTGTCTAGAAACAATGGCAGGTTTAGGCAACCAAATTGGTTCTAATTTATTAGAATTAAAGACAATAATTGATAATGTTAATAATAAAGAATTAGTTGGGATTTGCATTGATACATGTCATATTAATGATGCTGGTTATAATGTCAATAATGTTGATCAATTTTTATCTGAATTTGATAAAGTAATTGGTCTAAAATACTTGAAAGTTCTTCATATTAATGATTCCTTAAATAAACAAGGTTCAAAAAAAGATCGTCATGCTAATGTTGGTAAGGGAACAATTGGTCTTAAAACTCTCCAAGCATGAGTTAACCATCCTAAACTTCAATCAATATGTAAAATTTTGGAAACTCCTAAACATGATGATATTTATAAAAAAGAAATTCATATGTTGTTAGGTAAATAAAATGAAAAAACAACCATTAGCATTTACATTAAGACCTAAATCTATTAAAGATTGTATTGGACAACAACATTTAATTGGTCCTAATTGTTTACTAACAAAAATGGTTCAAACAAAACAACCAATAAATCTTATTTTTTATGGTTATCCTGGTATTGGTAAAACAACTCTAGCTGCAGCACTATGCTTAGATATGAATTTACCCCATCAAACATTTAATGCTGCAATTGATAAAAAAGAAGATCTTACTAAAATTATTCAGTTGGCTAAACTAAGTACAACACCTTATGTGGTAATTGTTGAGGAAATTCATCGTTTGAATAAAGACAAACAAGATATTTTATTACCATATTTAGAAAATGGTACTATCACTATGTTTGCATGTACTACAGAAAATCCTTATTTTACTGTTAATCCAGCTATTAGAAGCAGATGTATAATTGCTCGCTTAAATTTAATTACTCCTAATGAATTATTTTTGTGATTAAAAAATAAAATAAATTTAGGTGTTTTACCAAAAAATATCACCCACGATGTTATTAAAGAAATTGCTTATTATTGCAATGGAGATGTAAGAAGTGCTTTGAATGCAATCGATATCATTAATCAATTTTATTTAAATGAAAAAATAGACCATCAAACATTACAACATGTTTTGTTGTCACCTACTATTTTAGCAAGCGGTTATGGTGATGAGTATTATGATATGTTATCAGCATTTCATAAATCTATTAGAGGATCAGATGTTGATGCTGGAATATATTATTTAGCAAGATTACTAACAACAGGTGATTTAGTGTCTATAACTAGAAGAATGATTGCTTGTGCATATGAAGATATTGGATTGGCAAATCCATCATTATGCTCTAGAGTTGTAATAGCTGCCCAGGCAGCAGATAGATTAGGAATACCTGAATGTTATCAAATTTTAGCAGATATAGTAATAGAAATGTGCCTAAGTCCTAAAAGTAATTCAGGATATTTGGCGATAGATAGCGCTCTAAAAGATGTTAATTCTGGTAAATGTTATGAAATACCTAAACACATTAAAGATAATAATTATGCTTCACATGAAAAATTAGGTAATAGTGGATATATTTATCCCCACAATTATCCTAACCATTGAGTAAAACAAGAATATTTACCACAGCAACTAAAAAATAAAAAATATTACATTGAAGCTAATAATGAGAATGAACATAAAATAAATGAATATTTGAAAAAAATAAAAAACCAAAAATAATTTTATTTTAGAATTTTATCAAGTATAGCATTAATAAAGCCTTTTTCTTTTAATTGACCATAGCGATCAGCTGTTACTAATGCTTGATCAATGGCAATAGCTTTTGCTCTTTGTAAAACTTTATATTCACAATAAGCAACAATCATAATAGCTTTTTGGATAATTGCTATTCTTTGTCATGATCAATCTTGTTTTAAGTTATCAATAAATAACTGCTCTATTGTCTTTTTATTATCAGCATAATACTCAATTATTTTAATTTGGTTGGCATCTAAATTATAATTGAGTGTATCTTTTTTAATTTCATCTGGACTAAAATCTTTAATTAAACAAGCATAAATATATTGAGTTATATCTACTCTTTTTTGTCACTGTTTTTTTAAATTATTAATTTTAGTCATTATTTAATATTGATAAAAATAACAGATGATATTCTTAATGATTGACGAAAAACAAGCAAAAGATCATTTTTAATAGCATCAATTTCTTTAAAATTTATATCTTTAGATGGTAAAGACAAGATAATGGAGATTTCATAATAATTATCAAACATTTTTTTAATAGAATAAGATTTATAAATATATTTAGAATGATCTTTTAAAACTACTTTAATAATATTAGTTATTAATTCTTCACTAAAACTAATTTTACCTAAAGCATTGATATGTTCAAATTGTTTTACATTTTTATTTTGATCAATCATCTTATTTATTTTCTCTTCCTTTGTAAGAACCATCAATAGTAGAAATAATAATTCGATCTGTTTTTTTAACAAATTGAGGAACTGCTACCTCATAACCAGTGGAAATATGAGCTTTTTTCATAATAGCTTTAACTGTATTGCCCTGAACAGCATCCTCACAATCAATTAAACTACAAACTATTGTTTCAGGTAACTTAATACCTAAAATTTCATCATTATATTTTAAAATAGAAACCTCTACACCATCAACTAAAAAATTTTTTATGTCACCTATTTTTTGTTCTGGGATTTCAATTGTTTCAAAAGTAGTATTATCCATAAAAACATAATTAGAACCATTAACATAACTAAAATTCATTTTAATCTTATCCACTACTACTTTTTCAAATCGACCATTAGTTAAATCTTTTCAAATAATAGTTCCAGTTCGAAGGTTTTTGACTTTATCTTTTACTAATCCTGCTCGCATGGCAGTTTTGTTAAAAGTAATTTCTAATACTTCATATATATTACCATCATCAATAAAAGTATTTCCTGGACGCAAATCCTTAGCATGAACTATTTCAGACATAATTTAATTTCCTTTTATATATTTATATAAACAACTGACTAATTATATTTTTTTTGTTGTAAATAGAACAAGAAAAATAACACATTAAAAATTCGGCCAAGTTTACCCCAAAGTGCCCATAAATAAAAAAATGCTCATTTGAGCTTTTGGTTAAAATTAATTTGATAAAAAATTAATTATT
>CACXEQ010000014.1 GCA_902766725.1 uncultured Ureaplasma sp. | reverse complement strand
TCTTTTTCATAGAACTATATTATGAATGTATAGTTCGAGGTATTTTTTTAATTTTATGTATGTATATAAATATACATACATATTTACTAAATTTTTGTTAAAATTTGCTCACTTTTTGCAACATTACTCCTTTTTTCTCAAGCACAATATGAATGACAGAAATAAACATTAATATTATCATTGTGATTGTTAATTGATCTTTTGAATTTCTTTCAATCATAAAATTCTGATCATTTATCAGTATTAATTGATTTAATGTTTATGCCATAAATTAGCATAATTTACTGTTAGTTAAATAGATAGTTATGTTTTTAATAAATAATTTTGTAATAAATAATATAATTTAATGAATAGTGTTTAAATTGTTATATTTTAAGGCTTAATTGTTATGTTGAATAATTGTATTTTTTGTAAAATTGCAAAACGAAAAATAGGTTGTTATTTGTTGGCTGAAAATGAACATGCCATGGCGTTTTTAGATGCTAATCCTATTTCTAATGGCCATACAATTATCATTAGCAAACAACATTATCCAGATTGACAATCAACTCCTATTAATGTTTTAAACCATATTGTTGCATTAAGTAAGAATGTAACTGAAATTTTAGAGAAAAAATTGAAACCATGAGGATTCAATTATTTATCAAATCAAGGCAAAATTGCTGGTCAAGCTATTTATCATGTACATTTACATGTAATTCCTAAATATTACAAATATCAAGGTTTTAAACTATCTCATTATGTTGTTAATGTTGCTCCGATTAATAATGTTGCAAAAAAATTAAAAATAAAAAAGAATATTTAAAAAAATATTTTTTATTTTAATATATAATAACTAAGTCTTTTAGCAAAGCAATATTGTTTGTTATATTCATCAACAATCAGTTCTAAAAGTAGATAAGCTATAAAATTGAAATTACTAATGATGAATCACCATACAAGTATTACTTTATAAGAGCATTGATATAAGAGGATAATATGTCAAGATATACTGCTAGTATTTATCGTAAATCACGTCGATTGAGTTTTTCAATATTAGAAAATAATAAGGAATTTTCTAAAGGAAAAAAAAGAACATATGCACCCGGACAACATGGTCTTAATAAACAAAAATTATCCGGTTATGGTCAACAACTGCAAGAAAAACAAAAATTGCAATTTATGTATGGAATGAATGATAGACAATTTAGAAGATTGTTTATTTTAGCTAAAAAAATGAAAGGTTCTAATGCTTTAAATTTGTTAATTATTCTTGAATCTAGACTTGATAATTTGGTTTACAGAATGGGTTTTGCTCCAACTAGAAGAGCTGCTAGACAGTTAGTTAATCATGGGCATGTTTTATTAAATGATAAAAAATGTTCTATCCCATCTACTATATGTAAAGTTGGATCTAAAATATCTATTAAAGAAAAATCAAGAGCCATTCCATTAATAAAAGATACTAAATTGGCTAAACCATTGGGATTTGTCAAGGTTGATTCTGCTAGTAAAATGGGAGAGTATGTAAGATTTCCTAATAGAGATGAATTGAATCAAGAAATTAATGAAACATACGTTGTAGAATGATACAATAGATTAGTTTAGATCTATGTCATAAAACTAACGAGATCACAAAATCATTTTTTGATTATTTTTTTTATTCACTATAACAATATTAATCATGTTAAAATTTCTTTTAATTTTATGTTAAGTCATGATAAATTATGAGAATAATTTTGTTATTTTGTTAATTAGATTAATAAAAATTACATATAGATTGTAACTAAAATATATTTTATTTTTTGTTACATTCGTTAATAATTTTATTGACTAATTTTTGATTAATTATCAATGAATTCACATAGTTAGGATTATTCTTGTATACTTCATTTGCTTTTTTCTCATCTTTAAAATATTGAGTTAATTTAACTAAATGTTTTTTTACATCATCATCAGTTACAGTGATCTTGTATTCATTAATAAGCATTTCATAAACAGTTGCTAGTTTTAATGATGAGATTGTTGATTCATTTAATGTTTGATTAAATTTCTCATTTGACACATTTAATGCTTTTTTATATGCATCAATATTTGAATAACCTGCTTGTCGAGCTTCTGATTCATATTTTTCTAAAACATGATGTTTGTAATAGTTCATCAAGGTTTGAGGATAATATGATATTTTTACATCTTTGTTAATTTTGTCATTAACTATTTTCATTACTGATTCTTGATAATGTATCTGAGCTTCCTCAAAAAATAAATTTTTAAGATGATCTTCTAATTGTTTTTTAGTTTTAACAGGGAGTTTAAATTTAGCTAAATATTCAGGAGTTAATTCAGGATATTGAATTTTTTTAACATTTTTAATATTAACTTTGAATATTGCTTTCTTTCCAGCTAATGACTTTTTGTTATAATCTAGTGGAAAAGTAACGTTTATATCTTTCTGGTCGTTAATTTTTAAACCAATCAATTGTTGTTCAAAATTGTCTATAAATGTTTTAGAACCTATTTCTAATTCATAATTAGTTCCACTACCGTTTTCAAATGGTTTATCATCAATAAAACCTTGAAAATCAATAATAGCCAAATCACCCATTTCAATTTTTGTAGTTTTTGCACTAATCATAGCATCATTTCTTGTCATTAGTTTAATTTGTTGTTCAATAAAACTATCTGAAATATCAGGTTGCTTAAAAACAGGAATAGAAATATTTTTCAGATCTTTAGCATCGAAATTTATAATAGTTGGTTTTAGCTCAAATGTAAAATTAAGTTGAGGACTTGAATGATTAGCATCAAATTTTAATATTTGAATGCCAATACATGAATCTAAACATTTACTATTTTTAAATTCATTTGTTTGAATAATACTATCAATTAATTTTGATTGCAGTTTATTAATTGCTTTTTCACCAATTGCAATAGGATCAACCTTATCATCAATTATGTTAGTCGGAACATGACCTTTTCTAAATCCAGGAATTTGAATATTTTTAGCAATAACATTTTTAGCAGATGAATAAGCATTGGATCATTGATTTGAATCTAATTCAACTGTAAAAATAACATTGTTTTTGTCTAATTTTGTTGATAAAATTTTCATATTTATTTTTTTAAACTCTAAATGCTAACATTATATTAATCAATTTTAGATTGTTTAAATTAATGTTGACTTTTGATGGTAAATAATATGATTTCATATTTTTTAAAAAAGTCATTTATTTATTTATATAATGTATCAATCAATTTATATTAGGAGAAATGAAATAGAGTATGGCAATTGGAAAATTTGATCGTGCAAAAACTCATGTTAATATTGGAACTATCGGACATATTGATCATGGTAAAACAACTT
The DNA here is from genome assembly GCA_902766725.1 of uncultured Ureaplasma sp. Taxonomy (GTDB): domain Bacteria; phylum Bacillota_I; class Bacilli_A; order Mycoplasmatales; family Mycoplasmoidaceae; genus Hennigella. The sequence continues at coordinate 30,179 of CACXEQ010000014.1, read as the reverse complement.
TAACAGCAGCTATTTGTACATATCTTGCTAAAAAAGGTTTAGCTAAAGCAAGAGACTATGGATCTATTGATTCAGCACCTGAAGAAAAAGCAAGAGGAATTACTATTAATACTACACATGTTGAATATGAAACAGCAAAGAGACATTATGCCCATGTTGATTGTCCTGGACATGCTGATTATGTTAAAAACATGATTACTGGAGCTGCCCAAATGGATGGAGCAATTTTAGTTGTTGCAGCTTCTGATGGTTCAATGCCCCAAACAAGGGAACACATTTTATTAGCAAGACAAGTAGGGGTTCCTAAAATTGTTGTTTTTATTAACAAATGTGATGTTGTTACTGACAAAGAAGTAAAAGAATTAGTGGAAATGGATATTCGTGATTTACTAAATTCATATGGATTTGATGGTGATAATGCTCCAATGATTTTTGGTTCTGCACTTGGTGCTTTAAAAGGCGAAGAACAATGAGAGGCTAAGATTCAAGAATTATTAGATGCTGTTGACACATATATTCCTGATCCTGTTAGAGATATTGATAAACCTTTTTTATTACCTATTGAAGATATTTTCACAATTACTGGACGTGGAACTGTGGTAACTGGCAGGGTTGAACGTGGAACAATAAAAATGAATGATGAAGTTGAAATCGTTGGTTTGAGACCTACAAAAAAAGTTGTTGTTACAGGAATTGAAATGTTTAAAAAAACATTAGATTCAGCTTTAGCAGGTGATAATGCAGGTATTTTGCTTCGTGGTGTAAATAGAGAAGATGTAGAACGTGGTCAAGTATTAGCTAAACCAAATTCAATTAAACCATTTAAAAAATTCAAAGCACAAATTTATGCTCTAAAGAAAGAAGAAGGTGGTAGACATACTGCATTCCATCAAGGTTATAGACCACAATTTTATTTTAGAACAACTGATGTAACAGGTTCTATTGAATTAGCTAGTGGTGTTGATATGATTATGCCTGGTGATAATGCTGAAATCGTTGTTCAATTAATTGCTCCAGTTGCTATTGAAAATGGTTCTAAATTTTCTATAAGAGAAGGTGGTCACACTGTTGGTGCTGGTAATGTTACTGAAATTATTGAATAGTTAAAGTAAATATAATTTTTGGTAAAAATAGTTGGTCAATTTTAGATCAACTATTTTTTATAATATTTATTATGTTATTGTTCTAACAATAATATAATTCAAGTATATATGTTATATTATTGACTAATGAATCATCAATGATAAAATCAATATGTTGATTATGAATATTAATAATTGTTCATTAAATGAAAATAGCAAACAACTTAATGTTTGTATACTAATTAACAAACAGCTTTATCGTAATATATTACTTAAGAAAATTGTTCAAAAGCATGTTTTAACTTTTTTTAATTTTTCAAAAATTACTTTTTTTGATAAAAACAATTGGTTTTCCGTTTTTTCTAATGCTTGTAAATCAAAAATAATTTTTGTTATTGATCTAGACGGATTTTTACCTTTTTTATTCTTTTCTAAACAAAAAAATCGTGTTGTCAGCATACCAATTGATCCTATATCTGCTTATTTGTCAAGAGCACATAATAATTCGAACATTTGTATCTTGGCATTAAACAATATTAAAGCTTCTAATATTAATGATATTATCATCAAATATTGCTGCACAAAATTTGAAGGTGGCAGGCACTTAACAAGATTGTCTATTATGCATAATTCATTTAAAAATAGTAAAAAAATTATTAAATTTAATGCTAATTGTAAACGTACTATAGTTTTAGGTTCTGATCATGCCGGATATAACATTAAGCAAACAATCATAAAACACTTAACTAATCATAAATATAATGTTATTGATGTTGGTACTTTTTCTCAAGAATCTACCCATTATTCTTTATATGCTATAGCCATGATGCAACATGTTAAAAATGCTTTTTGTGGTATTGCTATATGTTTCACAGGCTTTGGGATAGCAAATACATGTAATAAATTTAAAGGAGCATTATCATGTATTTGTTCAAATGTAAAACAAGCAAAAACAGCTCGTGAAAAATATGGGGCTAATATATTAGCCATTGGAGCAAGAAATGTTACACCAAATAATGTTAATAGAATAGTTGATGCATTCATAGATAGTAATCAGATTAAGCCAAATATTCATTTATTACAACTTGGTTATTGTTTTAGTTATCAATATTTTAGCAGACTAAAAATTGATAAAAAATTATTACCATTAGAATTAAAAAAGTTTAGTTAAATCAAGAATTCCAGGATAAATAATTTTTACAAGTGTACCATTTTTTTTAATGATTTCATAACATATAAGATTAGTTTTATACATTTTTTTGCATTTAATTAAATTTTGATAATCAATAGCTAATATTTCATCATGTTTTTCGAAATATATTAATAGATAAGCCAAACATTTCAATTCATGAATTTTTTTCAGATAATTCATTTGATGTTTTTTAATATGCTTAAGATCAAAATAATCAAATGATGTTTGTTTACATTCTATTTCAACATATTTTTTATTTATAAATCCAAAATAATCAACTTTTCCTTTAGCAATCAATTTTCCTAAAATAGTGTTTATGTTAATATGCTTAATTATTCTTATTGGAATTTCTCTTTTTTCCAACAAAGCAATATTGTTTTTTTCATAAAACAAAATAGTTCTATTGACTAATTGTTCAATATACATTCCTAAATTTTTTGTCATACAAATATTAATTAACAAAAATTAAAATAAATTTTTTCCGACATTTAATAATTTTAAAACAAACTTTGTTCACAAATTTAGTTTTTTATTTATAAATGAACTTGTTAATAATAGGCTATTTTTTTTGGTGTTATCAAAATTTTTTATAAGACTAGAAATTATTTGTGTACTATCAACAATAATTGCAGATTCAAAATTCATATAAATTGATCGATAGTCAAAATTACAACTTCCTACTAAAGCATATTCATCATCAATAATTATGCATTTAGAATGTAAATATCCATCATATTCATATACTTTAATGCCTCAATTTATTAATTTAGAATAATTATCTCTATTGATCATTTGCACATATCTTTGGTTTTTATTATGTGCAATCAATTGAATATCAATATTTTTATTTTTACAATATTTCAACGCATTGATAAAGCTACTTGGCATACAAAAATAAGGAGTTAGAATCTTTATTGATTTTTTAGCATTATAAATTAAATTACAAAATACTTTTTCTAATATAAATTCGTTATAGTTTGGATCAAACACTAATAATTGAGTTAGTGAATTAGTATATTTTAAATCTTTTTTAGGTAATATTAATGATAAATCATTGAGAATATTTTGGCAACTATACTTATTATTATTTTTCTTTGTGAAATTTATTCAATAATTAATAAAAGTTATATTTATTGTTGTGAGAATTGGACCTTGAATAATAAAATTTAAATCTCGTCAATGTGGTTCATTAAAAGACATTGATAAATATTCATCAGAAAAATTACTTCCTCCATACATAGCTATTTCATTATCAATAATAATAAACTTAGAATGAAGTCGATAATTGGTTGCCCCCTTAAATTTAGTTATTCCTTTTGGATTAAAACATGCAACTTCAATTCCATATTTTTGTAATTCATTAAATATACTTGGTTTAACTCTTTTATATGCTCCAACTCAATCATAAATTAATCGAATTTTTACACCTTCATTTGCTTTTTTTATTAATTCAGTAAAAATAAATCTTGTTCAAAAACCATTGAAATTGTAAATAAAACATTGAATATTAATATATTTTTTAGCGCTACGGATTAAATTAATAGCATAATAAAATAATTCACTATTGTCTTCAATTATTTTAATGTTACATTTGTAAATTGGTTTATGCATATTAAATAATCCATATGAAAAAAAATGTCTAAATTTGTTATTAAATTTTGTAAGATTTTTGCTGAAACAAAAATTTTCATATTTTAAAAAAACTTTTTGATTTTGAAAATATTTTTTTCTAGTTTTCTTTCTTAATGGATTAATCCCAAAAATAAAAAATATAAGTAAACCAATAATTGGAAAAATGGTAATAATAAATGACCATGATGACTTTGCATATCAACATTTTGTAGAATTAAAAATAAAAAATAGTGTAACAATACTTACAAATGCACAAATGCCAACACATAATACTAATGGTCAAATAACATTATTAAAGATAAAAAAACATATGCTACCAATAATGAATGAACATATTAAAAATACTACTACCACTGATGCATATATTTTTGTTTTATTCATATTACAAAATTGTTAGTGATTATTATATAATATAGCAAATCAAATTTGAGGTAAGATAAATGGCTGATTTAAATTTAGTCAAACAGCTTAGAAATATGACACAAGCTGGTTTTCAAGATTGTAAACTGGCAATTGAAAAATTTAATGGTGATTTACAACTTGCATGTAAATATTTAAGAGAAAAAGGATTAGCAAAAGCAGCAAAAAAAGCTGGAGCAATCGCTGCTGAAGGGGCAATTATTGTAAAAAATAATGCTGATTATGCATTGATTGTAGAAATAAATTGTCAAACAGATTTTGTTACAAAAAATAATGCTTTTATTACTTTATCAGATAACATTGCTACAACTTTGTTAGATGCTGAAGTTAGTAGTATTGATCAATTAGTTGATGTTAAATTGGTTAATAATGAGTCTATATCTGAGGCATGTAAAAATTTGTCTGGTAAAATTGGTGAAAAAATAATTGTCAGAAGATTTGATAAAGTTGCTAAAAATGAAAACCAAGATATAGGAATTTATCAACATGCTAACAAAAAATATGGAGCAATTGTTTTGTTTGCTAATAAACTTGCTGATCAATTAAAAAAACAAATTGCTATGCATATTGTAGCAAGAAATCCAAAATTTATTGATAATAATCAAGTTGATAAAAAATGATTAGAAGATGAAAAACAAGTAATTCATTCTAATTCTTCATTTGGAAATAAACCTGCATCAATTGTTGAAAAAATATTAAATGGTAAATTACAGAAAAAACTAGCAGAAGTTTGCTTATATAATCAAGAATTTGATTTCCAACCTGACATTACAGTAGGACAATTACTAAAAAATAATAATAATTCTATTATTAAATTTATTCGTTATGAAGTTGGTGAGGGAATTGAAGTTATTAAAAAAGATTTTGCTGCTGAAGTTGCTGAACAAATGTCTAAATAGAATAGATTATGGTAAAAAAACAACGAATAATTATTAAAATTTCAGGCGCATCAATTAAAGACGAGAAAAATTCCATTTTTTGTAATAAGAAATTATTATGCTTAGCTGAACAATTAAAAGCATTAAGTAAAATTTATTCAATTGGTGTTGTTTTAGGTGGAGGTAATATTTGACGAGGAAATATGACAAAAAACCATATCTTTTCTTCTGATAGTGCTGATTATATGGGAATGATATCAACAATAATGAATGGTATTGCTCTAAAAGAAGTTTTGAGTAAGATAGGGGTTAAAGTAGAACTTTTTTCTGCTCTTTCCATAGAAAAAATTGCATTAAAAATATCACCCCAACTATTAAATAAGAAATTATCTGAAGATAAATTATTAATATTTGTTGGTGGTATTGGTCGACCATCATACACTACAGATACTGCATGTGTTAGAAGGGCAAAAGATATTAATGCAAAAGTAATTTTTATGGGGAAAGATGGTGTGTCAGGCATTTACACATCTGATCCTAAGATAAATAAAAATGCTAAATTTATTAATGATATAACTTTTACAAAAGCTATAAAAATGAATTTAAAAGTAATGGATTTAACTGCAATGAAAATGTGTAAAAAATTTAAAATAAATATTTATGTTTTTATGGCAGATGCAAAAAATGCAATCATTAATGTAGTCAAGCAATCAAACAATACTAAATATACATACATACACAATTAAAGGAGACAAATATGTTAGATTGAAATATATTAAAAAATGAGTTTGAGAAGTTATCTCAAAATGTTTTAGAGTATTTACAAAATGAATTACAAAAAATTAATTCAGGTCGAATTAATCCAAATATGTTTAACCATCTTATGATAGATGCTTATGGACAAAAAACACCTCTTGTCCAACTGGGAAATGTTTCAGTAGTTGACGCTAGACAACTATTAATCAAACCGTATGATATTAACATGTTAAAAACTATTACCAAGGCCCTTTGTGAATCTGAATTCAAAGTCAATCCACAAGTTGCTGATAATTGTATCAGAATTATTTTTCCACCATTAACAGAAGAAAGTCGAAATGATGCTGTTAAAAAAGCAAAAGAATATTATAATAATGCCCTTCAGAAAATTCGAATAATTCGCCAAACAATTCAATCTAAATATAAAAAAAATCCTGAAGTTTCGAATGATGATGTAAGGTACTATGAAGATCAGTTAAATAAACTAACTAAATCAATTAATGATAAATTATTAAATATTTTTATGGATAAGGAAAAAAAATTATTATCATTATAAAATTGGTTTTTTATGAACAAGATATATAATGAATCATTTAAAAAAGATGTTTTTAATCAAAGATTAAAGACATCTTTCATAATTTTAATTTATTACGTTTTTTATGAATTAATTTTAATTGTTGCAAATAATAATTGAATAAAAATAAATATTGATACAAATTATAGACCATTGTTGTATTTTGCTAATATTTTGTTGATTATTCCAATAATATATTTTGCTTCTAATGAGATATCTAGCCTTTGTTTCCCAAAACAAAAAAAAATTATTTTTTTTACATGCATTTTTCTCAGCATGTCTTTTCTGGTTCCAACAACTTTCTTGATTTTGATGCAAATAAAAAGTATTAAGTTATTAAATGGTTCGTTGACTAAGGAAGAAATATTTTTAATTTTACTAATTGGATCTATATTATTTTTTTCACTAATGACATACGTGATTATTTTCTTTGTGTTTAAAATGTTTTCATATGTGATAAAAAAAGTAAAAATTTGGTATCCTGTTCTTTTCTTTTTATGTTCATTATTTTTTAATGGTTTTTTTTATGTTAGCATTATTAATGGTTGAGTAACAATGGCTATTTTAGTTTTAATTAGCAATTGTAATGATATATTTGCCTATTTAGGCGGGTCGCTTTTTGGTAAACATAAGTTTGTTCCTAAAATAAGTCCTAAGAAAACATGAGAAGGATTGATATTTGCATGTATTATGACATTGATTTTAATGTGTGGGATATATAGTTTATTTTTCTTTATTCCCATGAACAACAATATTCCCAACATTGAACAACAATATCATTCACTATATTGATTTTTAGGTTGTCAATGGTTAAAGCAAAAGAATAATTTAGATAATCTCCAATGATATTTTTGAAGTATATATATTATTGGAACATTATTATTAATGACTATTAGTATATGTGGTGATTTATTTTTTAGCATGATTAAAAGAAAATTTTATATTAAAGATTTTAGCCATTTATTACCTGGACATGGTGGAATATTAGATAGACTTGATGCCTTCATTTTTATTTTTTCTATCTTCTTTTTGTTTACTATTATTGGACAAATAATTACATCTGTTATAAGTCGTACAAATTTTAGTTTTTTATATGTATGAGAATAAAAAAAATTTGTATCCTAGGGATAACAGGATCAATTGGGCGACAAACAATTGATATAGCTAAGAAATTGAATTTTAAGATAGTTGGTTGTTCATACTATCATAATCATCAACTTGCTAAGAAAATAATTAACAATAATAACATAAAGCATGTATATTGTGCATTAAATAAAAATGGAAGTTTTAATCAATTGATTAAAAAATGTAAACCAAATTTAGTTGTTAATGCTATTGTTGGCATGCCAGGTTTAAAAGCAACATTAGCTGCCATTAATAACAATGTTGATATAGCATTAGCAAACAAAGAATCATTAGTTGTAGCAGGAAAATTTATTTTTAAATTAGCAAAAATAAAAAAAATTAATATTTTACCTATTGATTCTGAACACTCCAATTTATATAATCAATTAATGCATCTTAATACTAATATTATTAATAGTATTTACATTACATGTTCTGGTGGAAGTTTTTTTGACTGAACAAATAAACAGAAACAAACAATAAATTATAAACAAGCTACAAAACATAAAAATTGATTAATGGGAGCAAAAATTACCATCGATTCTAATACATTAATGAATAAGTGTTTTGAAATTGTAGAAGCATATTGGTATTTTAAAACTAATAGAATCAATGTTTTATTAGATAAAAAATCACATATGCACTCAGCAGTTTTAACAAATGATGGTTCTTTTTATTATTCATGTTCATCACCTAATATGTCAAATGCAATTAAACTAGCATTAACAAATTTTAAAATCGATTTAGAAAAAAAACAACAATTATTACCAACAAGTAGTTCCTATCCTGTAATTAATAACATTAAACCGATTTGCTGAGGTTATGATATTATTAATGATAAAACCAATTCATTAGGTATTATTATTAATTGTGCTAATGATGTTGCTCATGATTTGTTTGTAAAATGTAAGATTAAATTTAATCAAATTTTACCATTAATATCATGAGGGATTAAAAACATTAGAAAGCATAAAATTCATTCAATTAATGAAGTATTTGATTTTTATAATAAAATCAAAAATAAAATATTTTTAAATTGAAAATAAATATTTAATTTATTAAAATATATAAAAGTATTATTTTCATGTATAAATCAAATGATCGATTTAGAGAATTTTTCAAAAAAATCAACCTTTTTAATGATGATGAATTTAATTTAATTAACAATATTTGTTCTTTTAGTTTTCATATGCCATCACGTAACGATGGTAGATTAATAATTAATATTAATACTAATGATATAATACCATTTGCTATTTACAAAAAAATTATTAATTTTAAAATAAAAAATTTAGTAATTAACATTGTTAATACAACATATTCTACTAATTATTCTCAAATAAGCGAATATATGTTGTATTGAGCTAATTGCAATCACCCTGATAAATTAATTTACATTGATTTATTTGAAAAAAATAATTTATATATTCAAAATGAACAATTAAATATTAAATATTTAATGCAAAGTGATTTAGTTGCACTCAATTCTGTGCAAAATGATTTACTTTGTTTTTTAAAAAAAATTCATTTTGCTATTAAAAATATAAATTTTGAACTTGATGAAAATAAACAAACCAACTTTGTTAATGCTATTAGTGAAAAAAATAAGATTATTTCAAAAATTAATAAGCAATTGTTAAATGAAATTACTCAAAAAAATGCTAAGTATTCTAATTATTGTAAAATAAACGGACCAATTACTAAAATAAATTCTATATCAAGTGAATCATTAGAATCAATTATTAATGTTGAAGGTGAAATAATTTCTATAGAAAAGAAAAATATTAAAAGTAATAATTTAATACTATATATTTTCAATATTTATGATCATGACAATGGAGCAATAAAAATATCATACTATTGTATGATCATTAATCGCATTCAAAACTCTAAATTCAATAAAAATAATAAATTTATTTTGAATGAAGAATATCTTAATTTATTTCAAAAAGGTGATTGAATTAATGCAGAAGTTCAAATTAAATCAAGCAAATGAAGTAATTTTGATTTTTATGGCAGAATCATTAAAATATCTAAAGCAAATCCACCATTATTTTTAACACCAAGCGATGATGAACCAAAAAAAAGAATTGAATTACTTATTCATTCTAATATGACTCCATATGATGGTATAGATTCACCATTAAAAATTTTTCAGTATGCAAAATCATTAGGACATGATGCTATTGCAATAATTGATCGAATGAATGTACAAGCAATTCCTGATATTGTCAAAGCTGCTAAAACAACATCAATAAAACCTATTTTTGGGTGCGAATTTGAAATAATAGAAAAAAATATACCAATAGTTATTAATCCAATCAAAAAAAAAATAATTGATGCAGAATATACAATATTTGATATTGAAACAACAGGTTTATATCCAGTGACAGAAGATTTAATAGAATTTGGAGCTGTAAAGTGGAAAAATGGTAAAATATTGGACACAATTAATTTTTTTGTTAAACCAACTAAACCTTTAAGCAATGTTGCAATAAATTTAAGTCATATAACACCTGAAATGGTTAATGATGCAATTAGTCAAAAACAAGCATTAATTAAAATTAAAGAATGAATAGGGAATGATATATTAATTGCTCATAATGGTATTAAATTTGATCTAGCATTTTTAAATAAACTATGTGAGAAATATGATATTGACCCGATTAATAATTGTTTGATTGACACACTAGAAATATCTCATGCTATTAATAAAAATTATGGTAAACATAATTTAGGATTTATTGTTCGAAAATTAAAAGTTGATTATAACGAATTACATGCTCATAGGGCTAATAAGGATGCTGAGTATTTATTAATTGTTTGACAAGATTTGATGAAAAAAATATTGTCTAATAAAATTGATTATATTGATCAAATAAATTCCAAATTACAAACAGCATCATTACGAGCAACTAGACATGGTTATTTAGTAGATGTTTATGTAAAAAAACAACAAGGTATTAAGAGTTTATACAATATTTTGAGTTTATCATTAACAGAAAGATTATTTCAAAAAGATGATGATGAAGAAAATAAGTATTTGTCAAACGGTACTCCAAAATTGTATTTTGAGGATTTACAAAAATATAAAAAAGATTTTATTATTTGTCCTCATCCATATGAAGGTGAAATATGAGAATCTGTTCTTTTTGATAACAATGAAAATTTCCAACAAAAAATAGCTAAATATGATTATATTTTTGTTGCTCCAAGTAAAAATTTAAATTATTTAGTTAAACAAGAAAAAATTACAACTCAAAACATTAACAAACTATTAGACAAAATTATCACAACTTCACAAAAGTTAGGTAAAAAAGTTTGTGCTGTATCAGATGCCTATTATTTGTTAGAAGATGAAAGAACAATCCATAAAATATTTGTATACACAAAACAACTTGCTGGGAAAAGACATTGATTATACCAACACGATGGTACAACTTATGTTCCTGATTTTCATTATTTAACAACAAAACAAATGCTTAATGCATTTAAATTTCTAAAAAATGATAATTTAATTACCCAAATTGTTGTTGATAATACTATTAATTTTATGAATGAAATAGACAATAACATTCAACCGATTAATAATTTGCCTTTCTATCCAAAAATTGCTAATTCCCAAAAACTTCTATCAGATTTAGTTTGAAACAATGCTAAAAAAATATATAGTGAAACAATCCCTCAAGAAATATTAGATAGAATAAATAAAGAATTAAATGGGATATGCTTAAAAGGTTATGATGTTATATATTGAATATGTCATCTTTTAGTTGATCAATCAAATAAAGATGGTTATTTAGTTGGTTCTCGTGGTTCGGTAGGTTCTTCTATCATTGCTTTCCTTGCTAATATTTCAGAAGTCAATCCATTACCAGCACATTATATTTGTCCACATTGTCATTATTATGAAAAATATGAAAATGATAGTGTTGACGGGTTTGATTTACCCGATAAAACATGTCCAAAATGCAGTCATAAATTAATGTCTGATGGACACAATATCCCATTTTCATCATTCTTAGGAATTAATTTTGACAAAACTCCTGATATCGATTTGAACTTCTCAGGCGAATACCAAGCTAAGGCACATAATTTTATCAAAAAAGTATTTGATGATAAACACGCTTTTAGAGTTGGAACAATTGCAACGACTGCAGAAAAAATGGCTTTTGGATATGTTAAGTCATATTTTGAACAAACTCAGCCAGATTTCAACCCTTCTAATGCTTTAATTTTTGCATTAGCAAGTAAATGTGTAGGTGTAAAAAGAACAACTGGACAACATCCAGGTGGAATAGTTGTTGTACCATTAGACAAAGATATTACAGATTTTACACCTTATTCTTATCCATCTAATGACAAAACAAAATCATGGTTTACAACTCATTTTGAATATCATTCTATAGAAAAAAATTTATTGAAATTTGATATCCTTGGTCATGATGAACCAACTATTTTAAAACATTTACATGATTTGACAAAAATTGATCCAAGAACAATATTAAACAATGACAAAAATGTTTTACAACTATTTACTAATAGTGCAAGTTTAAACATTATAGATAATGAATATGATATAAATAAAATTGCATCTATTGCTTTACCTGAATTTGGAACTGAATCTACAAGAAAAATTATAAAAGAAACTCATCCAAAAACAGTTGATGATTTAATTAGAATTTCAGGTTTAAGTCATGGAACAGGAGTATGAAAAGGTAATGCTCAAGATTTAGTTAAAAATGGAATTGAACTTAAAAAATTAATTGCTTGTAGAGAAGATATAGTTAATTATTTGTCAAGGTGTGGAATAGAACAAAACATTGCATTTGAAATAACTGAAAAAATTAGAAAAGGTCAAGGAGTAAGTAATGCATACAAACAATTAATGATTAGTAAAAAAGTTCCATTATGATATATTGATTCATGTGAAAAAGTAGAATACCTTTTCCCAAAGGCACATGCAACAGCATATGTTCTTGATGCATTGCGAACAGCATGGTTTAAAGTTTATTATCCAGTTCAATTTTATGCTGTGTGATTTTCTATTAGATCAGATGTTTTTGATATTGAGACAGTAATTAAAGGTAAAAATGAAGTAAAAACAAAATATTTGTGATTGAAGGAACATCAAAATAACCAAAATAATTCAATCAAATTATCAAATAAGCAAATTGATTTAATTCCAATTTTTGAAGTTTGCTTAGAAATGTTTGCTCGTGGAATTAATGTTTTAAATATTAATTTAAACAAGTCAAAAGCTAATGAATTTGTTGCAGTTGGTAATAATATATTACCACCATTTGCTAGTTTAGATGGATTAGGAATAGAAGTGGCAGAATCTATAGTTGAAGCTAGAAATGAACGACCATTCTCATCAATTTCTGATTTACAAAATCGAACAAAATTAACTATTACACTAATTGAAAAATTAAAGAAAATGCATGTTCTTGATAATTTAGTAATTGATGATCAGTTAAGATTATTTTAATATATAATTTTCTTGTCTAATAGTTGATCGCTATTGACAAAATAGAGGAAACTCCATGCTTGCACAAGGTGTTAACCTTGTAGTGTTTGTGTATAGATTAACTTCTATAGCGCTCCCAAGTGACGGATAGTCTAGTCTAAGGTTTTAATACTATGATGAAACTTCAAAAGTGCCACAGAGACGAGTTAATTAGAAATGATTAAATGAAACGCGGCAAACCCCACAAGCAAGAAACCTAAATTATGGTAAGGGAATTTTTAAATTTGAATTGAAAAATTTAAAAAATAAGGTATTTTTTAATACATTATAGATAAATGATCAACTTAAACAGAACATGGGTTATATTAGACAGAGGGATAGCACAATTTTTGTGCTATTTTTATTAAAATAACATTTTGGTGAAATATTAAATGAGAAAAGTTATAAAGATAATATTTATTGTTATTTTTTTCATTATAGGGATTAGTCTTATAACACTAAGTACTACTTTTTTATGTTTGAACTATTATAGAGCTGATCAAACATGAATACCTATTATTTATATAATTTTTGGTGCAATGCTATTATTATCACCTATTTTCTTAAAGCAATAAAATTATTGTATGATTAAACAATTTGATGTCATTGTTGTTGGTGCTGGACATGCAGGATTAGAAGCATCATTCATTGCTGCTAAACTAAATATGCATGTAGCATTGATAACATTAAATTATAAATACATTGGTGATTGTCCTTGTAATCCATCAATCGGTGGACCAGCCAAAGGGATTGTCACACGTGAAATTGATGCTTTAGGTGGCATGCAAGCTATTGCTGCAGATCGTTGTCAATTACAAATGAAAATGCTTAATACAGCTAAAGGTGCTGGCGTATGAGCACTTAGAGCACAAATTGATAAAAAACTTTATCATGATTTTTGAATTTCATCAATTAAAAAACAAAAAAATATATCATTAATCATTGCTGAAGTAAAAAATATTATTGTTCGAAATAAAAAAATTATTGGGATTGAGACTTCTAAAGGAATTTTCAAGTGTAAAACATTAATATTGACAACAGGAACATATTTAAATGCTATTTGTCATAGAGGCAATGTGCAAACAATCGAAGGTCCTAATGGTCAAAAAGGTGCAAATTTTTTATCTAAAAGTTTATTGAATCATGGTATAAAATTGATAAGGTTAAAAACTGGTACACCACCAAGAATATTAAAAAAAAGTATTAATTTCAATAAAATGTTTCTTGTTCCAGGAACAAATCAACGTTTAAGTTTTGAACATTACAAGCCTTTTTACTTGCCTTTCAAAAAACAAATTCCATGTTATTTAACATATACAAATTTAAAAACCCATGAAATAATTAAAAAAAATATTTCTAAATCAGCAATGTATTCTGGAAAAATACATTCAATCGGCCCAAGATATTGTCCAAGCATTGAAGATAAAGTAATGAAATTTACTGATAAACTACGGCATCAAATTTTTGTTGAACCTGAAACTAGGAATTCTAATTCAATTTATTTACAAGGCTTATCAACAAGTTTTGATTGTAAAACTCAAGAAAAAATAGTTAGATCAATTGCTGGTTTAGAAAATGCAATTTTTCTAAAATATGCTTATGCTATTGAATATGATGCTATCGATCCAACCGAATTAAAATTAAATTATGAAATGAAAAAAATAAAAAATCTTTTTTGTGCTGGACAAATAAATGGTACAAGTGGTTATGAAGAAGCTGCTGGACAAGGCTTATTAGCAGGAATTAATGCTGTTCTTACTATTAAGAGAAAAAAACCTTTTATATTAGAGAGAAACAATGCTTATTTAGGTGTTTTAACTGATGATATAATGACTAAAGGGATAACTGAACCTTATAGATTATTAACATCTAGAGCTGAATATCGACTTTGTTTAAGAAATGATAATTGTCAGGATCGTTTAATTGAATATGGAAAAAAGATAGGTTCAATTGATAAAAAAGTTTACAATAATTATGTCAAAAAGAAAAAATTATTCAATAAATTAATTGATTATTTAAAAAAACATAAAATTCATGAATTCAAAATATTATTTAATAAATATGGTAATGGCGGACTTAGCTTATATGCATTATTAAAAAGGCAAGATGTTAATTCATTCAATTTGTTTAAAATGTGTTTAAATAAAAAATATGACAAAACTATCTGTGAAAAAATTGATATTGTTATAAAATTTGAAGGTTATATTAAAAATCAATTAATTAACATTAAAAAACTATCTCATTTATCAAAAACAAAACTAAATAAAATTAATGATTACAAAATTATTCCAAATCTATCATTGGAGGCAATTGACAAATTAAATAAAATAAAACCACTAAATTTAGCACAAGCTAAAAGGATAAGTGGAATCAATTTGCTTGACATTGCAATAGTAAAAAATTATGTAACAAACATGAGTAAAAAAAATGAATAAAAATGAATTTATTGATAAAACATTAAAATTATTTAAAATTAAGAATTTTAATATATCATTTCTAGACTGGCAATTAGAAATATATAAAAATTTTTTGCAACAACAAAATAAATATATGAATTTAACAAGACTGGATGATGAAAAAAACATTTGATCAAATTATTTTTTTAAATCTATCATTGTATATAATTCAATTGATTTTACAAATATTAATACACTTTTAGATGTAGGTAGCGGTAGTGGTATACCTGGCGTTGTTTTAAAATTATTTTTTCCAAATGTTAAATTAACATTAATCGACTCTAATAGAAAAAAATGCTATTTTTTACAACAACTGATTAAAAAAATAAATTTGAATAATGTAGAAACAATTTGACAAAGAATAGAAAATTTATCAAAATATAGACAATTTGATTTAACAACAGCAAAAGCATTAGCCCCAGTAGAAATAGTCCTAGAAATGTTATTACCATTTACTAAAATTAATGGTTTATGTGTTGTGCCAAAAAGTAAGAACTTCTTATCAGAAGTTAAAAATCTTAATCAAGAAATAAACCAACTTGGTGGTAAATTAATATGTGTTGATTATATTAAATTTGATAACCATGATTTTTATACCATCATAATTAAAAAAAATAGTAATACACCTAAAAAATATCCACGTGATTATAAATACATGCTAAAAGGTTTTGATTATGAAAAATAAAATTATTAGTGTGATAGATATAAATAGTTCTTTTAATCAATATTTAGAAACATTAATTCTAGCAAGTATTAATGAGAAGAAATATGGTGGTTGTATTATTTTTAATTTTAGTAATGAAAACCATTTCACTTCATCTAAAAACAATAAAATTTTTAATAATTCATTTATTTTTTATGAATCAGTTAAAAATGAAATGAATAAAAAAAATATTTTAGTAAATAGAAATATTGATAAAAAATTACCTATCATAATAAATCCAAATATATATCATAACAGCAATCAAATATATTCACTTAGTGATAAAACGATTATTTTTGCAAATTTTATTAAATTTAAGTTAAAAGATTTTTTTTATTTTATAAATATCACAAATATTAATTTAGAAAAAATTATTTTATTTTTTTATGATTACAAAAATAATCTTCAAAATCATAAAAAATACTTAGAAATTTTAAAATTAACCAAGAAAGTTAAATTTAATATAAAAATTATTGAATTACCAAAATTAAAAAATCTAGATGAAATAAATAATATTCCACCATGATCTAATCTTTATATTGAATTCAATATGATTAATAATTAATTATTTTTTATCTTTTTTATTAACAAATGTATCAATAGATGTCCCTTTAGTATATACTATTTTTCTAGGAGTTTTAGTAGTCTCAGGTAGGATTATTTCTCCATCTTTTTTACCAACAATTTTCATTTCTTTACCATTAGCAGATGCTATTGCATCAGCTAAAATAGATAAAATTAATCATTGAGTTTTAATAGAATATGTATTTGCAGGAATAATAAAATCAATTAAATTTGGATTAGCATTAGTGTTAGCTATTGCTATAACTGGAATATGTAAATCTCTAGCTTCTTTTACAGCATTGTGTTCAAGAATTGGATCAGCTACAATAATAGCATTAGGCAACCCATTAATTTCTTTAATTCCACCAATGAATTTTTCCATTTTTGCAACTTTTCTTGAAATATCAAGACGTTGTTTTTTAGTATAGTTATTGATTGAATCAGAGTTTAATAAGCTATTTAAATTATTTAACTTATTAATTGAATTACTCACATTGCGGTAATTTGTTAATGTCCCACCTAATCAACGTTGATTAACATAAAATGCCCCAACTCGTGTAGCTTCATCCTTAACATAGCCCTTAACATTGGCATTATGTGTACCAACAAATAAAATTTTACCACCATTTTCAGCTATATCATATAAAAAATTATAAGCTCTTGACAAAAAAACAATAATTTTTAAAATATCAATAATTGTTTTTGATAATCTTTTTGATTTATATATAAATGGCAACATTTTGGGGTTTCACATATATCTTGGTAAACCAATGTGAGCTCCTGCTTCCATTAATTTTGCTACAGAAACTAATATTTGAAAATTTTTATTTGCCTCAAAGAAATTTTTAACTTTTGCTTCAATTTCATCACGAGGAAATTTGGATTGATTATTTAATGACTTTGTTGCAAATACATGCTTAGTTGTATCATTTGTTGTTTTATGATGACTTGATTTAAAATCATCAACAAGTTTATTTTTTTCACTATTTATTGATTTATCCATGTTTTACCCTATGAATGTATATTATATACATTTTTATTATTTTAATTTATTTAGCTAATTTTACGTCACTAAATGGGACATCGAAATAATTTACACGCCCTAGAAAATTAACTTCAACTTTTAAAGTATGTTTATCATTGTTTATTTGTATTACTTTAACAATTGTACCAGCAAATGATCCAGATGTTAATATTACATCTTGCCCAACCTTAGCTGGAGCAACTAAAGAAGTATTTTCATGATCGTTTTGGTTATTCTTAGAAGATTGTTTAGATGAATTTGTTTCATTATTATTTAACATTTCTATTTTCTTGGCATATTCAGCAGTAGCTGCTTCAGATAATAGTCGTTCATATTCATTGGTTGCACACGGAATTGGTTTAGTATTTTTACCAATTGACCCAACAAAACCTAAAACACCAATTGTATTTCTAATAGCATATCAAATATCGTCATCTAAATCGCAATAAACAAAAATATATCCAGGGAATCTATTAACTATTTTTGTTTTAGTTCTTTGATATCTTCCATTTGGTAATGCTTTTCATTCAATTGTTTTAGTATTTTTTAGATTACTAGGTATTTGAGGATCATTTTTATTAAATGTATCAACTTGGACTATTTTTTTAGTAAAGACTTTAAATTCTTTAACTTTTGATTGATATCCAAAATTAATCATTTTTTCTCTTAATGATTGAGCAATTGACTCTTCTTGACCACCAATTGCTGTTAACACATATCATTGAACTCTATTTTCTTCTAACATTCTTATAATCTCCTATTTTTTTATTGTTAACAATAATATGTCTATACCAAAGAAAATGGATGCTAAAATTATTGTTATCACAACAATAGTAACAAAATTTTTAATAATATCTCATTTTTTTTCTCATATTATTCGTCTTGATTCTTTTGCGATTCCTTTAGATCAAATTTTTAAAGAATTTTTTAAAGTTATCTTATTATTATTTAATTCTGTTATCCTTAAATCTATTGCTCTTATTTGGTCCTCTATTTCTGTTCTTTTTTTAGGACTCATATTGAAAACAATTTGTTTATTTAATTTCGTTTTCTTTAGTTCAAGTTTAGCTATTTTTTTCTTTTTTTTATTTTCAAGTTTAAGTTGTTTATTAACTAATTTAGAATTATTAGCATTATTTTGATTAATTGTTATCATTATCTAGATTCCTTATGGATAGTGTGTTTATTACAATGGGCACAAAATTTTTTAATTTCCATTCTTTTGGTAGAATGTTGATTTTTTGTAATGTGATAATTTCTACTTAGACAATCACTACAAATTAAAATAATTTTTCTACTCATATGCATCATTTCTAAAAAAAGAGGCTTTAACCTCTTATATTTAATTTATTATACAAAAATATATAATAATTGACATTATTACTTCTTTTTTGTTTCTTTATGAACGGTTACTTTTTTACATTTAGGACAATATTTTTTTAATTCTAATTTTTTTGTAACTTTCTTGCTATTTTTGAATGTTAAATAGTTAATACTATTACAAACTGAACATTCTAATCTTAAGTGTCTTTTAACAGCCATATTTCTATTCCTTACTAATTAGTTTTTCTATTATTGATACAGGTTGATAACCAATAATTCTTGATTTTTCTTTAGCATCAACTACATATATTATAGTTGGAATGGATTGAATTAAATATTTTTCCGCAAGTTTTGGGTAATTATCAATGTTTATTTTTAAGATTAATAAATCATGATGCTTATCATTAATTTTGTCAATTTCTAGACTCATCATTTTACATGGACCACATCATGAAGCATAAAAATCAATAAGAACATTCTTATATTGAGAAAATAGTTGGTCTATATCAGTTTGTTTAGTTATTTCTTGAATCATCTTTAAACTTATTATTTATTATATCTTTTAAATTATTACAAATAAAATTGCATTTTGGATAATTACTGCAACCAATAAATTTTTTATTCCATTTATTTGTCTTTTGAATTAATAAATTACCACATTTTGGACATTTTTCCATTAATATTTGATTATTGTTTGGAAATTCTGCATATGAACATTTAGGATAATTGCTACAACCTATGAATTGTTTTTTTGTTTTTTTACTAAATCTATACACAAGATGACTACCACATTTTGGACAATTTCTACCAACATTTAGTGATTCTGTTTTAATTGTCTTGTCTTTTTGTTCAACTTTATTTTTAAATTTTGGAACAAATATTTTAAGTCATTTATTTCATGGCTCTTTTTGTTCAGCTATTGCATCTAGACGTTGTTCCATATTTTTTGTAAAATCTTTATCAATTACATCATTAAAATTTTCAATTAAACCTTTAATAACAGAATCACCTATTTTTGACATATAAAAAGATTTGTTCTTAATCTCACAGTATCCCCTAGATGGATTAATATCTACCATGATTCTGTATGTTGATGGTCGACCAACTCCTGCATTGTCAAGTGCTTCGACTAAACTTGCTTGGTTATAGCGAGGTGGTGGTTCAGTAACATGTTTACCAATAGATATTGATTTGGCCTTGAATTTTTGACCATTTTTATAAATATTTTTTGAACCATGATTAATTTCAATTGTTTCATTATTAGTATTGGCATATATTCTTCTATATCCATCGAATTCTATGCTATTAGAATAAGTAAAAAATTTACAATTATTGTTTTTAAATCGAATGATTTTGTGAATATATCGACATGGTGTCATCAAACATGCTATAGATCTTTTTCAAATTAGATCATACATAATAACATAATCATTATTAACATTCATCTTTTTTAAGTTTTCTGGAGATAAATATGGATCAATAATTCTTATACATTCATGAGCATCTTGGACATTGTCATTTTTTTTATTATAAAATTTTGAACTAGAATTTACATATTCTTCACCATATGTTTTTTTGATAAATTCAAGGGCAATATTTTTAAAGTAATCTGACATTCTAATTGAATCAGTTCGTGGGTATGTAATCAAAGCAATATGCTCATTACCCACATTAATACCTTCATATAAATCTTGAACAACTTTAGTTATTTTACTAATTGATCAATTAAATACATTACTAGCAGTCTGCTGCAATGTTGATGTTTTAAATGGTGGTTGTGAATTTCTTCTTAGAATTTTAATGTCTTCCTTACCTCTTGGAAAATAAACTTCAAATTCTGGATTTAAATTATCAATAATTTTTTGTATTTCATCTTCAGATTTAAAATCAAGAATTGATGTATTTTCTTTTTCACTTTTTGATTTGTTATCTGTTTGACGTAAATAGATTTTGTCCCCATTTTCTAAAATTGTATCTAATGTATATGTCGTTGTAGGTTTAAAATTGTTGATTTCTTGTTCACGTTCGTATATAAATTTTAATGCAACCGATTGAACACGCCCAGCTGATGTACCATTAAATTTTTTTCGAACAAATTTTGATAAATCATATCCTATAATCCTATCAATAATTCGTCTTACAAATTGTGAATGTACCCAATTTAAATCTATTTTTCTTTCATTTTTGATAGCGGAATCAATAGCATTTTTTGTTATTTCGTTAAATGTAATTCGAACACATTTTTTTTGACATGACTTTGGTAATATTTCATAGACATGCCAAGCAATTGCTTCACCTTCTCTATCAGGATCAGTAGCTAAATATATCTTATTAACTTTATTGGCTTCGTTTTTGATTTTTTCAATAATTTCTTTTTTAGATTTTTTAGTTTTTTTATCATAGGATATTTTTCAGTTTGGTTCAAATGTAACTGGATCAAATGCTTTTGCATTAGTAGAAGGAATGTCCCGAATATGACCAACAGTGGCAATTATTTCATAATCATTGCCTAAATATTTCCTGATCGTATTTTCTTTGTTTGGTGACTCAATAACAACAAGGTTACTAAACATATTTCATTATTATATATGCCAAATATTATTTTCATTTACAAAAATATTTGAATTAATTGTTCATAAATTAGAATTTATGCTAGAAAATAACTTTTTAATGATGTAGTATCATCAAATATAAATATTCTTTTTTTATCTATTATTTTTTTAAATCTAGCATCATAATATTTCTTCAATATTAATATTTTTATATCTTCATGTTTAGCATAAATAGCCAATGAATATAATTGTTTAGATTTTAATTTTTTTAAAATTATTACTTGTTTTGTAATTCCTAAAAACATCCTTTCTTGCAATTGATTTGTGTAATCAATTGCATTATTTCGTTCCCAAATTTCAGAAATAAATGCATTATTACTTAGAATTAATTTGTCATTTAATAGATTTTGATAAATTTTATTATTTATATTTTTAATTTCACTCATATAAAAAATATTATTACTTTGATATTTTGATAAAACATTAATTAATTCCTTATTTGTTAAATTTACTCAAAGAAAATTAATCTCTTGTTGTTTAATAACATCTATGAAATCAATTGATGATGAATCAGAAAAAACAGTAACACATCTTTGGTTTAATAAATTGTAATTACCATAGCAAAAAATTCCAAATGGTGGTTTGTTAATCGTTTTTAAGTTTGGAACATATTTATTATTTATTAAAGTGATAAAATCACAATTAACTTCATTAGTCAACCTTGTCACATCCCTAAGTGATAATTGTTCTTTTTTTTGTAAACTATTGTAAATTGCCATTCATAAGCCATTATATTTAAGTGATAAATATAATAAAATTTGATCCATTTTGTATAAGCCTCCATTCATTAATTAACAAAAATAATGATGAGTTAACACAAATTTATAAAAATTATTTAGATAATAAGTCAGGCCGATATTTTTTAGTTTTTAAAACACGATTATTTTTTCTAAATTTAGCAATTTTTTTGTGATTCCCAGAAAACAGTATGTCAGGTATTAAATGTCCTTCAAAATTTTTTGGTTTAGTGTAATTATCATAATCTAATAGATTATTGGTTAGTGTTTCTGTTTCAAGGGATTCTTTACTAATGACATTTTTAACCAATCTGCTAATAGCATCTATTAATACCATTGCGGCAGTTTCTCCTCCAGTTAAAATATAATCTCCAATAGATATCACTTCATCAACATAATTGATAATTCTAGCATCAAAACCCTCATAATGACCACAAATGATTATTAAATCATTTTTGTTTCTAGCTAATTTATTTGCTTTATTTTGATTAAAAATTTTACCTTGTGGTGAAAGCAAAATTACATGACTATTTTTTGTCTGGCATTTTCTAATAGCCATAACAATTGATGGCAAAGAAATTATCATCCCAGCCCCACCACCAGTTGGATAGTCATCTACTTTCATATGTTTATTATTTGCATATTGTCTAAAATTAATAACATTTATTTTTAAATGTTTATTATTTATAGCTTTTTTAATAATAGAAAAATTTTTGAATGGAACAAAAACTTCAGGAAATAATGTCAAAATTGTTATTTTTTTCACAATGTAATGTAATAATTAGTTGTTAATCAGCTAACTCTATTCGAGCTGATTTACCAGATCTTTTTCGTAAATAAGAAATATATGATCTTCTAACTTTACCTTTTTTAGCAACATCAATTTTTACAATAAGAGGTGAATGCATAGGGAATGTTTTTTCTACACCATTATTTTTTCTCAAAATAAATGTCTGAGAATTATTGTGACCTTTGATTCTCATGCAAACACCAGTAAAAACTTGAATTCTTGCTTTTTTTCCTTCAACTATCTTATAACTAACAGAAATTGTATCACCAGATCTAAAAAGTGGTAAATCATCTTTCATTTGACCTCTAGTGATTTTGTTTAAAATTTTGATATTATTAATTTTTGCCATAGTTATTTATTTTTTTCTTCCTTATTTGTATTAGGCTGTTTAACTTTAGATAATTTTCTTTTTGCAGACATAGGACGTTTATGAGATTTCATTTTAATTTTTGTAGATTTAAATTTGACTCAAATACCATGTTTTTTTAAAATATTAAGAACTGTTTGTGATGGTTGAGCTCCTTTATTTAAAAATTCTAAAATTGTTTTTTCATTAATTGTAACTTTTTTAGATATTGGATCATATGTACCAAACAATTCTAGATATGCACCATCACGTCTTTTACGTTGATCAATTGCAATAATTCTAAAAAATGGCTTTTTATGCTTACCTAATCTTGTTAATCTTATCTTTACCATAATTTTAATATAAAATTTTTATGTTCCTTTAATAAATAATCTAATAATTATAACTATTTTATAATATAGTCATCAAATTAACATAAAATTATATATAGTATTATTTGATAAAGAAAAATGAAAAATATAGGTTTAATTTTTGATAAAAAAACAAATGCAGTTTTTTTATTACCTAATGAAATAGAAAAAATGTGCTTAACTGGTTTAAGAGTTAATGTGCAAACCGGTTATGGTTCTTGTTTAAATATAAGTGATCAACAATATGAAAAAGTAGGTGCAAAAATTTTTGATACGAAAATTAAAGTAATAAGTCAATCTGACATAATATGTAAAATTAATCCCTTTACTAAAAATGATTGTCATTTTTTGACTAACAAAATAGCTGTAACATTAAGCAATTTTGTTAATAATATTGGGATGTTATACTATATGTTAAAAAACAATGTAACAGGTTTATATTGAAATGCTTTACTTACTAATCAAAAATATGTTTTATTTTCTAAATTAGAACAACTAAAAGCTCAAAATGCTTTTCTAATTATTAATAAAATTTTAACTGATTGAACTAAAAATAAAAAAAAAATAAATCCCCCCCGTTCAAATGATTATTTTTTACTTTTAAATGCTAGTTTTGCCAGTATCGAAATTTGTAAATTAGCTTTAGAAAAAGGATTTAATGTTATTGTGTTAGATAATGACATTAATTATTCAAAACAATTAGAGTTTAATAATTTAATCAAACATTTATCTAATAATACTTCTAGGTTTATTTATGACACAGCAACCTTTGAAAACTTAGAAAAATATTTTCCAATGTCAAGTATTTTTTTAAACACATGTAGTAATCCAATAAATAAAACAAAAAGCAGGATTACTAGCAATATGGTAAAAAGCATGAAACAAACAGCTATTGCATTAGACATAGCTAATGATTATGGTGATGGTTTTGTTTTTGTTAAGAAAAAACCATCAAAACAAATTAAACTCTATAAATGTGGTGAAAACTTTTATCTTAATCTAAATAATTGATATTTCATAAATTCTGCTAACCAAAGTGAAATAATTTCTACTACATCATATTTGCCTTTAATAGAAATGGCAAAAAATGGTATTAATCAACAATTTAGTAATTTAATTATTTGTGAATCTAAAAAAATTGTTAACAAAATTATTAAAACAACATTTAATTTATATTAATTGAATCATTAATTGAAATTTATATATGTATAATGATTGTTATTTATGAATGATATTAAAGACAAAATCAAAAATAGTTTGAATATGACTTTTGTGGATTTTCCCATGAAAGCAAATTTACCACAAAATGAACCATTAATTCAAGATAGATGATTTAAAAATAATATCTATAACAAGGCATTATTTGCAAATAAAAAACAAAATAATCAATGAATTTTACATGATGGTCCACCATATGCAAATGGTGATTTACATGTTGGTCATGCTCTTAATATAATTTTGAAAGATATCATTATTCGTTCTAAAAACATGCAAGGTTTTTATAGTCCATTTGTTTTAGGATGAGATACACATGGTTTACCAATCGAACATGCATTGGCTAAAAAAATCGGTAAAGATTATCAAAAAATGTCAATGATTGAGAAACGTCATAAATGTTATGAATTTGCTTTAAAAAATGTAGAAAACCAAATGAATCAATTCAAAAAATTTGGATTATTTACAGATTATGATGATATTTACATGACAATGAATAAAGATTTTGAATCACACCAACTTTATCTTTTTTTAACAATGTTAAAAAAGAAATTGGTTTATCAAGCTTTAAAACCTATTTATTGATCATGATCAAGTCAAACAGCATTAGCAGATGCTGAAATTGAGTATAAAGATATTGAAGCTTATTCTATTTATTTAACATTTGATGTTGCTGATGGAAAAAATATTTTACATGAACATGACAAATTAGTGATTTGAACAACAACACCATGAACAATCCCTAGTAATTTAGCAATAGCAATTAATCCTAAATTTGAATATTGTCTATTAACTTACAACAATAAAAATTATATTATTGCTAAAAAATTATTACAAAATGTAGTTAAATTATTCAATTGAAATAATTATCAAATAAAACAAACATTTATGGGTCAACAATTAGAAAATATAACTTATTATCATCCTTTTTACAAAAGAACTGGTAAAGTTATTTTAGCTGATTATGTATCAATTGATGATGGGACAGGATTGGTTCATAATGCTCCTGATCATGGATCAGATGATTATATTGCATGTAAAAAATATAAAATAGATCCATTTGAACCTATTGATAAATTTGGTAATTTTACTAGTGTTATTAATGATAATGAATTAATTGGAAAATTCTATAATGACACAAACGAAATAATTATTAATAGATTAAAAAAATCCAATTGTTTAATATGTCAAAATAAAATAATCCACTCTGCAGCAGTTGATTGAAGAACAAAAAAACCAGTTATATATCGTGCAACCAAACAATGATTTGTTGATATAGATTCTATTAAAAATGATATTATCAACAATTTACAAAAAGTTAAATTTCAATCTAAACACCATAAAGATCATATGATAGAAATGATTAAAAATAGATCTGAATGATGTATTTCTAGACAAAGAATATGAGGAGTACCTATTCCAATTATTTATGACGAAAATGATAATCCAATATTAGATATTGATTTAAATGAACATATTATTAATGTTCTATCAACTGATGGTGTAGATTGTTGGTTTACAAAACCTATTGAGTATTTTTTAACTAAACAATATACTAATAGAAAATTGCATAAATGTTTTGACACAATGGATGTGTGATTTGATTCAGGATCAAGTCATTTAATGTTTGAAACAAATCAATGAGGAAAACAATGTGCATTGTATCTTGAAGGCAATGATCAATATAGAGGTTGGTTTAATTCATCAATTATCACATCTACTATAGTTAAAAATATTAGTCCATATCAACAATTAATAAGTCATGGAATGGTAGTTGATGAACAAGGAAGAAAAATGTCAAAATCGCTAGGCAATGGTGTTGACCCAATTAAAGTTTGCCAACAATTTGGTGCTGATATTTTAAGACTTTGAGCAGCAAATAGTGACTATGTTAATGATGTATCAATTTCTACTAATATTCTTAACCAAAACAGTGAAATCTATCGACGAATTAGAAATTCATTATTTAGATTCTGCTTAAATAATATTGCTGATTTTACTTTTAAAAAAGATAACCATTATTCTTTTCAAGAAGAAGAACTATATGTTATAAATCAAATTAAAAATAATATTAACATAATTAATAATGCCTATAATAATTTTGATTTTTCCACTGTTGTAAAAATAATTAACAAACATGTTATTGAACTTTCTAGTTGATATTTTGACTTAATTAAAGATAGTTTATATTGTGATCATAAGGATGATCCACATCGAAAAGCTATTCAAACAGTTTTATATATATTATTTAAAACTTATTTATGTTTTTTAGCTCCAATTATCCCTCATACAGCTTCTGAAGCATATGAAAAATTTAATGCTATTAATAAAAAAGATGATATTATGCTTGAAACATGAATAACTAAACTTGATTTTGATACACCAGGAATTAATTTAGAGAAATGAAAATTAATTTTTAAAATAAAAGACATAGTTTTCATGCAAATAGAAAAATTAAGAAAAGAAAAAATTGTTAATAAAAATAATGAAGTAGATGTAGAATTAGTGTTTGATAATTCTTTGCTCATCCGACCGACAATTCTAAAAAAAATTTTAAATGTTGCTAAACTTACTATTATTGATAAAAAAAATATTGAAATAATGGTTAATCTTCACAAAACAAAATATACAAAATGCATTAGATGCTGAAATTACTACCCACCAAGTGAAATCATTAATGATCTTTGTCCGCGTTGTCAAAAATTAATTAAAAATTAAATTTATCATAACAAATACAAACCAAATCTTTACCAATTTTCTTATTTATATTTGCCACTATATTTTCCAATTTATTTTTTTTACATTTTAGTGTTATATTAGATAAACATGATTGGTTAATATTAACAAGTTTAGATGCGTTTATTCCTAACAATTTAACTTTTTTATTAAAATCATATTTATTACTAAATAACTTTAATGCTTGTTCATAAATATCTTCATATGAATAGATTGATTTATTTAACTTTTTAGATAATATAAAAGTATTTTTTTCAATTTTATATGTGACACCTATAGTATAACAGGCTATATTGTGTGAACTTAATTTAGTAGCTAATTCACTTGCTATGTGTTTGAAATAAACTTCAATTTCTGATATATCATTTGTTTCTTCTAATAATGAATGACTAATAGATTGGGATTGGGGTTCATTTTTGCTAATATCAACAATGTCTGAACCATGACCATTAGCTAATTTTATCATTTCTAATCATGAATCAAAAAAAATGTTATACAATTTTTCATAATCATCATATTTAGCTAAATCATGAATAGTATTAATTCCTATCTTTTTAAGTTTTGGTGTAGTGGATTTACCTATCATAAACATTTGTTCAATTCGTAATGGCCAAATTTTATTTTGAATGTCATTTTTAGACATAATTTTTGTGATGCCAAATGGTTTATTCATATCAGTAGCCATTTTAGCTAAAAATTTATTGTAACTTATCCCAATTGAACAAGATAATCCTAATTTATTTTTGATATCATTTTGCATATGCTTAGCTAGTAAATAACTATTATTTTTGTAATGTTTAAGATTTTTACTAACATCAACAAAACATTCATCAATCGACATTTCTTCGCAAATATTTGAATAATTTATTTTTATAAATTTAAAAAATTTTCTTGACATTTCATCATATAGTTCATAATGACCAGGAACTATTATTAAATTAGGTTTCTTTTTTATTTCTAAATAAACTGGTAAACCAGCTTTAATTCCATATTTTCTTGCTGGATAACTAGCACAACTAATGACTGATCATTTATTACGACTAGATACAACAAATGCTTTGTTTCTTAATTTAGGATTAATTATTTCTTCACATGTAGCAAAAAAAGCATCTAGATCAATATGAAAAATTGTTTTTTGCATTATTTATGCTCCATACAAATAAAGAATTCTTGATTATTTCTCTTAGCACCTAAGATTGGACTTGGGATTATTTTCGAGTAAATTAAATTATTTTTTCTAGCACAATTATAGATTTTGTCAAATACTTGTTGAAAATATTTCTTGTGTACACACCCATTGCAACTATATAAAATTTTCTTTGTTAATTCAAATTGTGGTTTTATTAAACAAATAAAGATATAAGGGTAATTAAATATTCTTGCAACATGATTAATTATTTTTGTTGCCGAAGTAAAGCTAACATCGCAACTAATAAAGTCAATTTTATCATAATCAGCGCTTTTAGTTAAACAAAAATCAGTCTTTTCTTTTAAAATAATTTTTCCATTCAATAGTTTTTTTGAAAATTGTCCAACCCCTACATCAACAGCATAAATTTTTTTAGCTCCATTTTTTATCATTACTTGACAAAACCCACCTGTTGAGCAACCTATATCCAGACATGTCTTGTTATGCAAATTTATTTTAAATATTTCCAAAGCTTTTTTTAATTTATAAGCTCCTCTTGAAACCCATAAATTATTTTCATCAACAACTAAAACAACTTCATCATTTTCCTTTATTAAATAACTAGATTTAGTAATTGGTTTATTATTAACTAAAACATAACCAAAGGAAATAAAATTGTTAATTTTGTTTCTTGAAAATTGTGAATATCTGCTTACTAAATATTTATCTAATCTAATCATATTAATTGTGTATATAAGAGTAATTAAATTAGGTATAATTTAAATCATTATTAGTATTATAACTAACTTATTTTTTGAGACTTTACTTAATAAATCAAGTTTATACAATCTGTTAGTAATATTCAAAATGAACTACATAATTTTGCTATATCATTTTAGAGCTATGTTGCAAAAAGTGAGCATTTTTTGCACGAAATCATTTCTAAAATCTTGCTTCAAAACATGCATCATTTAGCAAATAAATTTCAACAATTTTTTGTTGACT
>CACXEQ010000013.1 GCA_902766725.1 uncultured Ureaplasma sp. | reverse complement strand
AAATGGTGCTGATAGCGGGACTTGAACCCGCACGATATTGCTATCATAGGATTTTAAGTCCTAAGCGTCTACCATTCCGCCACATCAGCTTTATTGGTGCCCCACCGGAGACTCGAACTCCGGACCCCTTCATTAAAAGTGAAATGCTCTACCACTGAGCTAGTGGGACAAATTTTGGCTGGGTTAGTTGGATTCGAACCAACGGGATGCAAGAATCAAAATCTTGTGCCTTACCACTTGGCTATAACCCAATAATGGTGGACAGAGACGGATTCGAACCATCGAAACCTAGGGTGGCTGATTTACAGTCAGCTGCGTTTGGCCGCTTCGCTACCTGTCCTTGTTCCAACATTTGTAAATTAAAACAAATATTGTATGATAATTATAATATTTTACAAGCAAAATATAAATCTTAATATTTTATATTTTAAAAAATGTTAATTTTTAAATTCCTAAATTTATCTATTTTATAATTATGATAAATTAATCTAAACAAATATACATTTTAATAATAAAATAGTTAAAAAATACTTCTAAAATTCAAAAATTTGCACAAAAAAATTTTAAAAAATTATTAATATTAATTTTTTTTATAAGTTGTTCCGTACAAATAACCTTTATCAACTATAAAATTTATAATCTATGATAATTCTGCAAATATCTTGATTTTATAGATAAATTAGTTATCATTCATGTTAATTTAATAATGTAACCACACCATATTCATCATGTTTTGTGGGAAAATTAAAACATGATTTTAAGACATAATTATTAAGAAAAATGTCAATAATAATAAACTAGATTTTACAAATAATCCTATCACAAGAACATAAAACTTTATAAAAGAAGAAATTAATAAATTTTATCTAGAGTATCAAAAGAAGCAAAATATATTATTTTATGCATCTGATAATTCACACTTTGTACATGTGCTTCCAAGAACTTTAACTCATATATTAATTAACAATCCTAAATGAGTACCACTCTTTCGTGACACTGGTATTGATAAATCAAACTTAAAAATATAGCATAAACTATTAAAATAATTATCAATACTAGATATATAACCAGCATCCATTGTTTTTATAGCATTAGGAGATGACATTAGATCTTCATCATAAGAAAATGTAGAATTAATTGTAGAATTTTGTTTAGTTAAATTAATTGTATATGCAGCAAAATCACCAGGTCTAGATATAATTTTCATCCTAACAACATTATTAGTTAAACCTAAATGTTTTATGAAATCGTCATCTCAATAAAATGTATTCAAAGTACTATTATATTTACATCCGACTCAATCTGAAGAAGAAGGACTAGATGAATCTGGTTGCAAAATTGTCATATATTCAATTGAAGCAGGAGTATTATGAGAAGAAGATATTGAATTTCATGCACGAAGTGGTATCGTTAGATGTATATCAGGATCAACCATAGGAGAAATATCTAAATATTGTATATCGTCATAACATGAAGCACGTAGAGCTCAAATTATTGGCATATCTGCAGTCTCAGACATACCATTTGCAACCTTAATTTCACAATCACTACCTACTGGTTGTGTTCTTTTATCATCATCAAAAATAGCATATTGAAATCTTGTATTAAAATCATTACCTTTAGCAAATTCACCTTCAAACTTTATTACATTATTATTTGCATCATTTGCAAAAATATTTAAAGCATCAAACATCACATATTGCTTAGGTAATTGAAGAACATACTCATTTTTTGATCATTGTGTCACTGGTATTTCTATATCAGTGTCATAATATGAATCATGATAAGTTATTTTATTATTTTTAAAACCAAGAAATTTCCTATTAGCATCGTTTTCACTAACATAAACTGAAATATTTATAGTACCAGGGCGAGTATTATACTGTTTATCTAACATAATTTTAGCTGGATTATCATGTGTATTTGAACCTGGTTGGAAATAACAATTATTAATGATCTCTGGTTTATCTGGTGTTGTTTCTGAAATAAAAGTAACTTCAAACTTAGAAAATATATAACCACTTTCAAACACCATACAAATGACTAAATCATCGCCGACATAATAATTTTCTTTTGTTAAGTCGGTTAATAAATCAATATGCCCGTTCACTGAATTAAAATTAACATTAATTTTTGGTAATTCTAAATAATCAACATTTATTACAATATCATTAATAATTAAACCACTAGGAATAGTTAAAGTTGTGCAATGTAGACCATTATCTGTTGATGATTCAACAAATGTACATTGACTAGTAACATCTTTATTGTTTATAGTTACAACAGCAATAGATTCACAACGTAATTTGTAACCATGTTTAAAAACAAACTCGGCAACATATTCAGAGCCACGACTAACATACTCATTATATTTTGTTTGCTCTAGATCTATCTTACTAAGTACGTCAGTTTCTCTCTTTTCTGGGTAAGTAATTTTGACTTTATAATTAGCAACTATTTGAGTTGTAACCTTAATAATTATATCATTTGTTATTAGTTCAAGTGGAATTTTAAGATTATATGTACCAGTAGCATTTGGATTATCAAAGTCAGCAATTTCACATCGTGGTTGTATACTAACATTATCAGATTGATCTTGATCATAACGCAAAACATCTCATGATGTCAAAACAACAGATTGAGATGGATCCTGTACTTTATTGATAATTTTTATTTCAAAATTAAAATCAGATTTAGCTTGTCCTTTCGGTACTAAACATCCATATGGACTTAATCCTTTTATCTCACTAGTATTCAAGCAAGTAATACTACATTGATTATGATCCATATCATATGTAATACTATAAGAATCATTACTGAATTCTCTATAATTAGCAGTAAGATAAAAATTTCACTTAATTAATGGAATAGGTATTATTATATAAACATAATTTTTTTGATCTCTAACAAAAAAGTCGCAAACTATTTCTCTACCATCATCTGTTGTCTTGTTCTTAAATGATATATTTTTATTATCTTCAACATAATACAAATCATAATCACCAATTGTAAAACCATCTTTATAAGTAAGAATAATAGTAAAATCATCATTCTTAGATGAAGGATTAATAAAATTATAAGCAGATGAATCAATTTTTATATAATCTGGGTCACCAATGAAATCTATTAACCCATAACATTTACTCTCTTCCAATTTGAATGATATAACACAAGATGCAATTTCAATTTCATTGTCAGTTTTAGGAATTAATGACACTAAATTAGGAATAGTTACTTTATAAGAACGTAATTCATCAGGGATATATTCATCATCAGTTTCAGGATCATATTCATATACACCAATATCCTCAAATGTTTCAATTATAGATAAATGTTTGTTTTCAATATGATGTTTAATAAAATCACCTTTATCATCTTTATCATCTACAATAGTGTAATATATATCAAAATTATCATTTGAAAGAACATATTGAACATATGATTCTGTTTTATCACCAGGCAAAATTTTTTGTTCATACAAAGGTGTAAATTGGTAAGTAACATTAAATAATGGGAAAGCTCAAGCTTTTCTAGCTAATTTTATTGAGTCATTAACAGGTACATTATCAAATGTTTCATTTTCAGCTCAAACATTTTTTAATCAAGTAGTACGCACTTGATCATCATGAGCATTTGCTGTATTATTTTCAAAAATAATTGGAAAATGCTTTGTAATATCAAGCAACGATGTTTGCTTTTTAACAAGGATATAAACATATGAATTATTAGAATTTTTAATAGCATTTAATGGAATATCAATAACTATACTACGTTTAAAATTATCTAAATTTGAAAATGTACAAAAAGATGTAATATCTGTACCTTGTTCTTTTTCTTTGCTAGATGTGTTTGTGTAAACAAATATAGAGTCATCATAATAACAATCATTATTAACATATTGTACTGGTACTTCGTATTGAACACCCATAAACAAGTGTGGCTTTCCAACAGAAGCAATTGGTTTGCCATCACTATCAGTTTCAATGTCTCAGAAAAATTCAATACTTGTCATTTCTTGTAAAGAAACGTTGATTGTATCATAATCAATATTAAATAATGATACTGGAATAGTAATTACAGTTGGATTAGTTTTATCAGGATCAAAAATAAATTTTTGACTAATGTTTGATTTTTTTTCATCGTTAGCATAATAACCAGAAATAGATTTGAAAGAATATCCAACATCAAATTGAAGGTTTAATTTAATGTTATTACCACCATTTTCTGAAATCTTACCTTGGTGAGAACCATTAATTGTACAATGTGGACCAGTATCATAGTTAACAGTAATTATTGCAGCTTTTGTCTGTATTGCATCAGTTAAATCTATGTAAATATTATCTGTTACATATTCACTTGGTATGTGTAAATTATAAATATTGTCATTTGTAATTTGATTTGGATTTAAATCTTTTATTTCAGGTCATATATCTTTAGCATCATCACCACTAGGATTGATACCAACTTTTACTTTAATTTTGTCAAATGAAAAAAAACATTTAGTAGTATCAATAGTAATAGCACAAGTATACTCAGTTAGTTTTTCAACACTATCTTTACCCTCAACTTTAAAATACTCTCCTTTAGATCACGAGACACTAACAGAATTGCTATTGCTGTTTTTACCACAACTAGTTGTCATACCAATTGAAGTAGTTGCCGTTGCTAAACAAACTGTACCTGATAAAATTTTTTTTCCTAAGAACATGCTTAACATAATATTAAAAACCTATCCTATAATTTTACGATTTTTTTTATTATAGCACACAAACAAATAAATTACTCAATAATTTTATCACTATGCTTTTACTCCAACCAAATTAGCATTAACAAAAATAACTATTTTCTTAGTGAAGAAACTAAAACAAAACTTTTGTGATGTTATTATTAGGGAGATTAAATTTTTATATAATACACATAAAAAAATTAAATTAAGCAAAGAATATAGTCTGATAAAAATGAATAAAATTGATAAAATTATTGAAAAAGTTAAAAAAGCACAGCAAATTTTTGCTACTTATGACCAACAACAAATTGACAATATTTTTTATTTTGCTGCTAAAGCTGCAAATACTAAAAGAATAGAATTAGCCCAATTAGCAATAAATGAAACAAAAATGGGAGTTCTAGAAGATAAAATTATTAAAAATAACTTTGCTGCTGAATATATTTACAATAAATATAAATACTTAAAAACATGTGGTGTTGTAGAACAAGATAATGCTATGGGTTATAAAAAAATATATGTCTCAAAAGGTGTTATTGCTGGTATTATTCCAACAACTAATCCTACTTCCACTACAATATATAAAACACTAATTTGTCTAAAAACAAGAAATGGTATTATTATTTCTCCCCATCCTAGAGCATATAATTGTACTGTTGCTGCTGCAAAAATTATCTTAGAAGCTGCTGTTGCAGCTGGAGCACCTAAAGACATAATTGGATGATTACCACCAAAATGCACATTAGAAGAAACTAGTGAATTAATGAAAAAAAGTGATTTAGTCCTAGCTACAGGAGGTGGCGGACTAGTTCAAGCTGCCTATTCTTCTGGCAAACCTGCTATAGGTGTTGGTCCTGGTAATTGTCCTGCTATTATAGATGATACTGCTGATATAAAAATGGCTGTTGCCTCAATTATCCAATCTAATACTTTTGATAATGGAATGGTCTGTGCTACAGAAAATGCTGTAATTGCTTTAGCAAAAATATATGATAAAGTAATTAATGAATTTACTGTCCAACAAGCTTATGTTATTAATAACAAAAATGACATAATTAAAATTAATAAAAAAATGTTTAGAGATAAAACAACATTACTTAACCCAGAAATGGTTGGTAAAAATGCTCAAGATTTAGGTAAGCTATTTAACATTAAAGTTCCAGTATGGGCAAAAATGTTAGTTGTGGAAACTTCTTCCACAAATCCTTCTAATCCTCT
The DNA here is from genome assembly GCA_902766725.1 of uncultured Ureaplasma sp. Classification (GTDB taxonomy): domain Bacteria; phylum Bacillota_I; class Bacilli_A; order Mycoplasmatales; family Mycoplasmoidaceae; genus Hennigella. The sequence goes on along the minus strand of CACXEQ010000013.1, from coordinate 2,010 downwards.
TGCACATGAAAAATTGTCAGATTTTGTTGCAATATATAAAGCAAAAGATTTTGATGAAGCTTTAAAGATTCAACAAGAATTATTAAGATTAGGACCAGGTCATACTTCTTCTATCTTTATTGATGAACTTTTAGGGGCAGAAAAAATTAATAAATTTAGCAAAACTGCCAATACAGGTAGATTAATAGTTAATTGTCCTTCATCATTAGGAGGCGTAGGAGATTTCTACAACTTCAAATTATTACCATCATTTACCCTTGGTTGTGGTTCAATAGGTGGTAATAGTTTTAGTCAAAATATTGGTCCAGAACATTTAATAGATATTAAGCAAATTGCCATGAGGAGAGAAAATATGATGTGACTTAGAATTCCTAGTAAAGTTTATTTCAAATATGGATGTATAGAAGAAGGTTTAAAAGATTTAAGAGATGATGGAGTAAAAAAAGTTTTCATTGTTTCTGATAACTTTATCTGAGGAATGTTTGGACAAAAAATTACTAAAATTTTAGAAACATATGAAATGAAAATAAAAGTTTTCACTAATGTTGAACCAAATCCATCTTGTGCAACAACATATAAAGGAACAAAAGAAATAAAAGAATTTAATCCTGATGCCATAATTGCTTTTGGTGGAGGTAGTTCACTTGATGCTGCTAAAATGATGTGATTTTATAATGAATATCCAGATGCAAAATTTTCTGATTTAGCTATTAGATTCTTGGATATAAGGAAAAGAGTGGTTAAATTCCCTACACCTAAAAAAGTTCAATTAGTATGCATTCCAACTACTTCTGGAACAGGTAGTGAAGTAACACCTTTTGCTATTATTACTGATGAAAAAACTCATATTAAATATTCATTAGCTGATTATGCTCTTATTCCAACAATGGCTATTGTTGATGCTCAATTTATGATGTCTTTACCACCAAGAATGACTGCTGTCACAGCTGCTGATGCTTTAAGTCATTGTTTTGAATCATATGTGTCAGTTTTAGCTACAGAATTTACAAGACCATATTCATTAGAAGGAATTAAACTTATTTTTAAATACTTAAAACGTGCCTATGATCATGGAACAACTGATAAAGAAGCAAGAGAAGCAATTGCCCATGCTGCTACTATTGCTGGTATTGCTTTTGGAAATGCTTATTTAGGTATTGTTCATTCATTATCACATAAAATAGGTGGTCATTTTGGTGTCATGCATGGAGCTGCTAATGGTATATATTTACCATATGTTATGAGATATAATGCAGCTAAATTTGAAAGAGAAAAACAAATGTATTGACCTCAATTTAAAATAAATGATGTAAGAAGTAAATATTGTGAAATAGCTAATATGTTAGGAATAAAAGGCAAAACAGAAGCAAAACAAGTTGATAATTTAATTACAGCTATTCAAAAATTATTTAAATCAGTTAATTTATGACCATCAACTAAAGCATATGGTGTTAAGGATGCTGATTTTGAAAAGATACTTGATCAAATGGCTTTAGAAGCTTTTGATGATCAATGTACTAATGCTAATCCAAGATTGCCAAGAGTTGAAGAATTGAAACAATTATTTATTGATGCTCACTATGGCAATAAAATAAAAAGTCTTGCTTTACGAGATAAAACAAAAAAGTAATAAGATCGAAATAAAAAAATATAGTTTTGATATCAACATTACTCTTAAATCATAAATTTAAGAATCAATTTTTTTGTTGGCGTAATATTTTAAATACATCAAGAGAGATTAGTAGATGTTCAAAATAGTAGACAAGAGTTGTTGAGATAAATTAATAACTAAAATTTTACTAAGATGATATTCTTTTAAAAGCATCTATTTCATTGGCAATACAATAGAACATAGTTTGTCATATTTTATTATACTTAATACTTAATCTTCCTTTAACCATATGATTTTTTACTTTATTAGACGCCAAGTTTACCCCAAAGTGCCCATAAATAAAAAAATGCTCATTTGAGCTTTTGGTTAAAATTAATTTGATAAAAAATTAATTATTT
>CACXEQ010000012.1 GCA_902766725.1 uncultured Ureaplasma sp. | reverse complement strand
TATCAAATCCACCAATATCATTACTTGTACCATCACTACTACATGAAGTAAGTGGACATACTATACTTGTAGTAAGTAATAAACTAGTAAATGCAACAATCTTATTCTTTTGATAAAAAAGTTTTATATTTTTCAGCATAAACAAACCTTTAATATAAATCATATGTATAATATTATATATTAATCAAAATTAGGAGTGATTATGCTAATTGATAATAGTAAAAAGAATATTGAAAATAAAACTGGTTTTAGTCCAAATGTTCAAAATGCAGATATTGCTGCAAATTATTCAGCTGGTTCAATGTTTGGTTTTGTTCTAACAGGTTTTTTTACGTTTGGTTTATTTCCTTTATGCTACAATATTTCTAAAAAAAATTGGTTTAATAGAATGGAAATTAAAATAAATGAAATGACTGCTAATTTAGATGTGCAATATGAGCAAAGATTAGAAACATTAACCAATGTTTTTAATTTAACAAAAAAATATTTATCTCATGAAAAAGAACTTTTGTTACAAGTAACTCAAGCAAGAAATGTTAATTTAAATAAAAAAGATGTAAGTTCAATTGTTAAAGCCACAAATACAGTTGAATCTACTTTATCAAGATTATTAGTTACTGTAGAAAAATATCCAGAAGTAAAGGCGGATAATGTTATTACCAATGCTATGGAGTCTGCAGATTACCAAGCCAGAGAAGTTAGTGCTACTAGGAGACTATACAACTCATTAGTTAGTCAATTTAATCAAGCTTTATTTACATGACCAAGTAAAATCCAAGCTACTAAACTTCATTTAAGAATGAAACCTTTATTTGTTGCTAATGAAGCAGCAAGAAAAGCTCCTATTTTTGAAGACAAATAATAATAATATTTAAGTATGTGAGCTAAACCAATATGCTTAAACATTGATGACACAAAAAATCTTTGTTGGCAAACAAACCAAAATGCAAAGCAAAATTTTTCTAATTTACTAATTAAAAATAATATTGATATCAAAAAAAATAAAAAGTTATCAACTGAATACTATGCATTTGTCAAAAAGAATAAAGCTCTTGCTTCTAATATTAAATTTATTAAAGTAATTCGTTGGTTTTTGATTATTTTCTTTATTTTTCCTTTCTTTCTTTTAACTAAAAAAGTAAAAATAATGCAAGTATCCTTAGATACTTCTATAAAACATGAAAATGATTTAAAGACCCAATTAATCAACCAATTATCATCTGCTAAATCTGCTTTATCGACATATTTTACTTATAAGAAAATTATTGAGAAAAATTGATCTGATGTAAAATTGAATTTATATATCCCATTAGAACAATATGAAATTTTTAATAATAATATAGATCAATTATTACCTATAGTCAATGAACAAATGTTACCAAGTTGTTCATGTACATATCAATTAGTTAATGGAACTCTATTCAATCATCCATTTTGCTTATACAAATATAAACATCAAACAATGTATATGAAAAATTATACAGGTGCTACTACTGTTAGTTATGATTATACAGGTTCTGATGGTAAATCTCATATTGGTACTACTATTGTTACAGCAAGTATACAAAAGCCTGCTCCAAAATGAATCATTGAAGACAATTTTATTTATTTTGTTTCCAAACCATATGAGTTATGTTTTAATAACAATATTTCCAAGCATGAATTTAAAACAAGTGTGGAAAAAGAATTTAGACAATTGGAAAATAGCAAATTTAATAAGTTGTTTATTGCTAAAAGAAATAATGAAACACAATATAGAATGTTATTTACACCATTAGCTCAAGAGCAATATGTTAATTTATTACATAATTTTTCATTTTTAATTCAAAAAGAAAAAAACATTGTTTCTATTCAAATAGATAATTTATCTTTTATATTACCAAATAAATACAAAGATAGTTATGATGTTGATCAATGACAAACAAATTATTTAAATTGTTTAAATAATTTCTTAGAGACTTTATCTATTTATACCTTACCTATTGCTTGTTTACCTATTTTTAAAGATTTTTCTTTTGACTATGTTCATAATAAGAAAGAAAAAATTTGTTTTTTTCAAGTAACTAGCAATATGGCTTATTTATATGAACAAGCTAACAAGTATATTCAATATGAAACTGATGTTATTTTTGTTCCTACTGACAATAAACAAGTTAAAATAGACCAATATTATTTCAATATAACTAAAGTTTTAGTTAAATATTTTCACCCTATAAATAGAATCTCTTATGTCCCTAAATACTCTTTTAAAGCAAATAAAACTGTTATTGTTCCTGTTCATTGGATTGAATATATACCTAAAGTTAAAATAGAGTATTTGCTTCATGTACCTCTTAAGGAAAATGAGGTTAAACAAGAATTTGTTTATAATAGTTCATTATTTGTTTATTCTGGACAAATACTTAAATTATTAGATACTGCCCAAATAAGTAAACAAGATAATGATGATATTAAAAAATTATTAAAGTTATTAAAAAATTTAAATAATTAATTTGTAATATTTTTGTTAGGATCAATTGTAGATAAAAGTTTATTTTTCTTTTGCAAAAATAATGCAGAAATAAACAAGACTATCATTAAACATAATGCAACTAATACTACAATGTTAACAATTCAGTTAACATGAACAAATTTATTTCATGTCTGCTCAGGAATTGTTTCATTGTCCTTCATCTTATCAACAAATTTATTAAATTCACCAAATACTTCACCTTTCATCCACGGATTAAATCATGTTGAAGCAACAATTCCTAAAGATAATGATGTATTGTATAAACTAATAGGAGTAATTTTATTAGTTTTGATAAAATACTTTTTCAAAATAACACTAACAATAATGTTATAAATCAATCCAAATGCAAAACCATTTAGAATATTTAACATCATGAACAAACCTGGATTTAATAAGCCAAACGATGAAACAGCTAGCACATAAAACATTCATATAATTGTACTACCAATAAACATGGTTAATTTACTAAATTTTTTACTAAAAATATAACCCATAAGTAAATTTCCAGCAATTTGACCAATTGTAAAAATTACCGATAAATACCCATCATATCCATTTATTGAATATTTTCCTCATCACTTAGTAGCAATAAAATCTAATTGAGTTAATGAAGCTGAACCAGAAGTAGTAAATTTAGTAAATGATGTGATTGTAGCTATCAAACATAAAAAAAACAATGCCGTTCATTCACTAGAATGTTTAATTGGTTCTCTATATTTATTGTCTTGATAAATCAAAGATCTATTTTCTTTAACAAAGATTGCTAATAATGCCGCTATTACAAGAAAAACAATAGCAATCATTCATAACCATTTAGTAATATCAATAAATTCTTGATTTGATGCATTAGCCCCAATAAGACTAGTTATTAATGATTGAATGACAGAAGAAATAAATTCTGCCACTAATGGCGGTAATGATAGTAATGTAGCAGTTAAAAAGATTCTTTTTTTAGCATGCTGTTCATTAAACATCAAATTAAATAAGCCAATAATACTTGCTCCAACACCACAACCTATTGATTGAATGATATTAGTAGTAAAACAAGGGTAAACAAACAATGGAATATAGCAAACAAATTGAAATATTAGTGAAATATAAATAACTTTTTTTCTACTTTTAAATTTATATGCCAATAAATCAGTTAGTGGCTTTCAAAATAAACCTACTATTCCATATACCGATAAAGGGATTCATAATAAACTTGAGAAAATAGGATCATCTTTATACATTTTGGTATGAATTTGACTAGTGTATTCTCTTAGAATCATTGGACCAATTCAACATAATGTGTACAAAATAAACAATAGACGATAGTTATTATCTTCAAATTTTGTTTTTCAAACTAAAATAGCTGTTCCAACAACACAAACAATTAATATGACAGAATTAATTATTAATTTTATTCATTTAAGATCAAGATGCATATTGTGTATTTTAATTTAATAAATAATTCCTATTATATATTCAAATCATATATGTTTATAAACTAATATGTAATATTATGAATAAAAGTAAATTTACAAAATATAAGGAAAACAAGTAGCAATATTGATAAAAAAATAATTGGTATGCATGTAATTATAGAGAAAAACAAAACAAAATTTATGGTCCAAATGAACCAAAAACATAAAGTTATAGAGTTAAGTCTCAAAATATGAAATATATCAATTATCATATTTTGATAATCAATTTTTATTTTTTTTACTCTTAGTTTTAAAAAAGATATCATATCATCATTTAAAATATTATTTTTAATTTTTAATTCTTTTACTTGATTAATATCCAAACCTCATCCTTCAGCAACCACGCTTTCATAATCAATTTTAATCCAGATTTTACCATTAATAAAATCAAAACTAAATGCATTTCTATCATATCAAGTATGTGCATCACTTGACATTAATAAGCCATTTGATGAAATTTTTGCATAATTTTTATATTTAGTAAGGATTTCTTCATATTTAATTTTGTCTGTAACTTTTTACAATATTACTCCGATTTTGTTTCTTTTTATTCAAATAGACTCACACTCAATTGATTTAAAGCTTTTTATAATACTCTTCAATTTTCTTAGCCATCATTTTTCTTCTTTGAACTAAGAACTTATCTTGATAGTCATTGTAATCCCAATCTTTTACTCCTAAAGGGATGCAGTTTTGCGTAAGATTGCTTTCAAGCTCACTGACTGTCATAGGATATCCAAATACATGCCTTGTTCTTTTTGCAGATTCAAATGCATTTTTGAAGTAAACGTTTGGAGCCATTTCACCTATTGCTTTGTTGATCGGTGTATCTAAATGTGTATAGTTTGCAACTTGGTTATAAATATAACGATTATTCAAAGATTTTTGTTGTTGTAAATAATGTTTAGGGAATATGTGATGCACTTCACTTGCACCATATAAGTCACGAACTGTTGATGTTGCGGAGAATAATCCCTTATCACCACTTACAATTTGAGATGCAAAATAAGTTGATAAAGCTGGTGCAGATGAGTTTGGTGTCTCCAATTTTGAAGGAAGAGCAAATTCCCAGAATGCAGGAGATAATTCAGCAGCTTCAATTTCAGTCAAATACTTAACAACACCTTTTTCATTGATATTCCTGATATCTGCATCCATTCTAGTTTCAGGTGAACCAGAGTATCTGCCGGTTAAAATAGACATTACAAGTCATTTGGCTGTATATTTCTTGATTTTTATCATCTCAACTTCGTGACTAAGAGCCAACTTTAAAAATATGATGTATGCGAAGTCTAATGCGTTTTGTGAATTAATTAGTTTACTACTAATGAATCCAGCGCTTTTTACAGCTAACACAAACTGTTCAAAGTAATATTGATGTATAAAATGCTTAATACCTTCTGTTAACTTATTGAAGGAATCTTCTACAATTTCTTCTTTATAGTCTCGAGTTTCAAAATCACGACCTGATAAAAGGCTTACTAAATCTTTTAGTTTTCCTCTTGAGAACATATGAACGAAAGAAACTCTAAGTATATCTTCATATGAAGGAACATAAATTGAATCATTATCATCTCTTAACCACTTTATGCTTTGGCCTAATTCTGATTCAACGAACTCTTTATCGTTCTTTTTAAGAGTATCATAGAACACAGGGTCGATTGAAATATGGCAGAAATAATCTATTGCTTTTCTTAATACATTTCCACCATATTTTTCATCGGCTGCAATCTTACTCATTACAAAGTCCGCTTGACTTAATACTGCGCCTTCTTTATTAATTCTGATGAATATATCAGTAATTGTATCAACATCTAAGTCGGACGCCAATTCAACTACGCCTATATTTTTTGTTTTAATATCAATCACGCGTTGTATCTTCTTGTTTAGTTCATTTTTATCCATGTCTGGATTTTCTTCACAATAGTTAGTTATGAATTCAAAATAATTAAAATTGTCATCAAAGAAAATAGAAATATCTTTAATTCATCTTTTACTCTTTAAATGGGACTGATCTTGCACCGCAAAAGCATTCTCTTCTTCCATAGCAAATGGGTTATATGCGATTTTTATTGATCTCTCTTTATATTCTTTATTAAGAACTGTTCTACCTAAAATAGCCGCTGTTAATGCAGTAACTCTTTGTTGGCCATCAATCAAAATTCTTTGTCCCTTTGATATAGTTCCGTCTTTTAGTTTTAAATCATGACTTTTACTAACGATCAAATATCCAATGGGATATCCATTATATAAAGAATCAATAAGATTTCTTACCTGAGCTGCCTTCCAAACGAATGGTCTTTGGATTTCTGGTATAACTACTTCTTTAGATTTAATCCATGAAAGAATAGTATCAACAGAATGTGTTTCTATTTCATATTTTTGATTTCTCATATATTAATCCTCCACATTCATTCCAACCTCAATGAACAGGTCATATAACTTCTTTTAAATTTTGATAGTCAGTTCAAATTGTCCTGTCTCCTATCTAGTCACAGTTGTTTTGCCTACACCTAATAGTTCGCAATTCTATCTGAGTTAAAAATTTTCATTCTTTATATTCTTTAATTTTTTGAGTGTAATTAATCATCATAATTATCTTTCTGAATCTTCTACTATGATTCTATCACAAAAGTCACACTTTTACAATCGAACAAATCTATCGTTTTTTTATTGATATCTCCTGTTTTTTTATTAGAGCACCAAATATAACAAAAAGTTTTCATATCAACATTTCTTTGCTTTACACGACAGCCTGACATTTTGTGTCTTTCATGTAAATTTTGACTTTTCGAGTAAACACCTAAAACTATCGTCACCAAAAACTTTAAGAGAAAATAAAAAGCACCAAGAATTTTAGCTAAAAACTTACTTTTGGTGCTATTTTGTAAAAATATGACCTATGGCAGGATTCGAACTTATAAAAAAACAGACTGACACATTGTATCGATCTGGTTCATTCAATATGGTGCTCATGAAGGGACTTGAACCCCCACTCTTGCGAATTAGATCCTAAGTCTAACGCGTCTGCCAGTTCCGCCACATGAGCATTT
>CACXEQ010000011.1 GCA_902766725.1 uncultured Ureaplasma sp. | reverse complement strand
GTGAAAGTTTAAACTTTAAATCAGCATTTGAGGTATATAATAATTTATGTCAAATTAATTTGGGCACTTTAAACTAAACTTCACGAATTTATTAAAAAATTATTTACATGTGATAATTAAATAAAAAAATTACTATGAATATAAGTGTACTATTTTACAAATATTAACTCTAGCAATACAAAGTTCCTTTTTCTGTGACATAGCTCTAAATTAATGATTAGATTTATTAGTTTTTATTTATGGGCATTTTGGGGTAAACTTGGCCCAAAGATGGATCAAATCCTATGTAAATGTTTAGCTTCTTCTATTCTTTTTTTTGTTTTTTGGTTATTAAATGTTTTGTATCAACAAATAAAGGATATAAAATTTTTTCTTTTTTTAAAAATAATAAAAATAGACGCAGGGGGAATTTTCCATATCTACATTTATTTTGACTATTTATCACATATTCCTCAAGAAAAAAACAATTATCCTTGTCAGCATTCTCTAATACTTGTTCAATACAATTATCAGATTTTTCATATATTTTATTTCACAAATAGTTGAAAACACATTTTATTCTATTTTTATGAATGGGTAGAAATATTCTTTTTAACAGAAAATCATAAATATGTTCCTCTGCTTGAATGTCCTTTAATGTCATATTTATTGATTCTTTATGCTGTGATGGATGTGTTTCAAATTTAAAATATGTATTTCCTACATAAATTTGGTTCACATCAAGATCTATATTAACAAAGTAATCAAATTTAATTTTTAAATATTTGTTTTTCATAATGTACTATTAAATAAAATAATAGATTATATTTATTAACTAATAACATTAATTATTTGTTTTTCTAAACTATTAAGTGAAGCAAATTTTATAAACAAATCAGATTCTTCATCAAGCAGATTACAACATGGTTCATTCGGACCTACATTTTTTCTGGCTTTTTTATATGACAAATTTTTATGGGTTAAATAAATAAGTTCAGTTGGATCATCAACCATTTCATTAATTTTTTTTGCTATTTTAATATATTGTTGACACTTTGTTACATAATTTGTACTACTAATATGTAGTAAATCTTCATCTGAAATTTGATTTATAGAATTAATAAAATTGCTTATTGTGTGGTATGAACAAACATTTACAGGACCATAAATTCATGCTTGAAAATTATCTTTTTTCTTATCAAAAATTGGTGAATTATGAATTTTTTTCATTTTTTCATATACTCTTAATAGAAAAAGAATTTTTTGGATTTTTAAATTTGAATTAATATCTAGTTTATTATATAAATACAAACTAAAATATTGAACTTTTGTCATTTTTAAAACACCTTTCTAACATAATCATTATATATTACCTAACATATTTACTATTTACAAAAATTTTGAGCAGTATTGTAGATAAGTTAATAACCAACTTTTTCTGCAACATTACTCAATAATGTTATTATCTTGTAAATTATTTTGGAATAATAAATAAACCAATATGGTAGTCCTTAGTCATACTAAAAATTAATTTTATCTTATAATCATTGTTTCAGATGATAACTTTTTTTGATAATTTGGAGAAAAATTAATTTCATAATTTGTTCTGAATGAAATAAATACAAATGAATGACTATTAAAAGTAAATATATTTTTCATATTTTTTATCTTAATTTTTCAATAATTTTTTGTTTAATATATTCTATTTTTAATAATTCATCAACAAAATAATTAATATTATCATCTGCATCATTGTTTCTTTGATTAATTATGTCATTATAATTTTTGTTTATAATTTTGCATAATTCTTCACCAGTAATAATGTTATTTAATTTAAAATTGTTTTTAAATCCTTTTTTAATTGCTTCTTTATCATTATTATTAAAACAACAAATATAAAAATCTGTTTTAAAAGGAATTTTGGGTCCTAATATCTCTTTTGCCTTTTTCAACATTTCACATTCTCCAGCAGATTTTTTTGTATCAAAATTGTCACCGTCTTTTAATTCAATAATGTAACATGTTTTATTAGCAACATTAAAAATTAAAGCATCAGGTTGTTCTTCTCTTTTGTTACCTGAAGCGTCATAGTATGTAATTCTATAATTTGATTTTTTTATTGATTTTTTAGTGGCAATATAAACATTATTTGCAGAAAATTCATTACAATTATTATTGATTCTATTAATAAATTCATCTAGTCCACCAAGTTCCATAATATTATCATTAAAGACAATTTTTTCTAATTGATTGCCATTAGTAATGCATGCACTTTGGCATTTAGACAATAATGTTCCTAACTTTTTATTATTAAATAACCGTCTATAACCGCCAGATTGATTTTTAACATTACTTTCTCTTATTTTTGCCATATTTTAAATCTGTTCCTAAAAAAATTCTTTTCTCTTTTAAACAACATTCCATAATTGAAAAACTTCCAGCACATGGATCAACAATAATATCATTTTCGTTTGATACAGCAGTAATTAATTTACATTGTAAATTTATTGGTTTTTGATGTGGATGTTTTTTAAATATTATTTTTTCTTTTCAAACATCTCTTATATTTCTAGTTTGTCAAATACCCTTAGCTTTTACAGGTTCTTTTTGTAAAACTAAAAGATATTCACATTGTCTTCTTGTTCTATATCCCATTCCCATACGCTCTTTGTCTCAAACAATCATATCTACAATTGACAAGTCAGTATTACGCAATCATTGAGCGATACCTTGACATAAATGAAATTTGTCAATTCATAAAAAACAATGTCCACTATTCATTAAAACACGATTAATTTCCTTCATAAAATTTTTGATTATTTCTTCATTCATTTGAATTAAACTAGAACGTTTTAATTGTCTTGATCCTTTTTGACCTTCATTACCATAGCTCATTTTATCAAGTATTCCACGATATTGAGGATCAAAGAATACAACTGGTATTGCATTATTCTTTATTGATTTTAATAAGACAATGCCATCTATTGTTAGTTTTAAATTAAATTTGTATTTTTTTGTTAAAAAAATATCATATCCATATGGCATTGATATAGTTCTTATTTTCGAAAACACAGAATGTTTGGGCTGCAAACTAATAATCATATTTTCAATCAATCATTAATCAATTTAATTCTAAACTAATATATGTATGCATAATTGTATCATATATCAAAATATTACAAAAAATACAAAAATAGGTATTTAAAAATAACTATAAAACAATAAACGAAAAAATATGCATTTTAAAAATTTAATTTAATTCTAGATTCATTTATATACTTCAAATTCATTTAATAACCCTAGAATAAATTTCTCAATATCGAATATCTGTAAATCTTCTAATTTTTCCCCTAAACCAATCATTTTGACTGGAATATTAAAATTATCTTTAATAGCCAAAATAATTCCACCTTTACTTGTGCTATCCATTTTTGTTAGAATAATTCCTGTTAATTTACTAACTTCATTAAAAGCCTTAGCTTGAGCTATACCAGATTGACCAGTAGTAGCATCTAAAACTAATAATGATTCACATGGTTGATTAGAATTAAATTTTTGAATAACATTATGGATTTTTTTTAATTCATTCATTAAATTAATCTTGGATTGTAATCTGCCTGATGTATCACATAAAACTGTATCAATTTTATTGTCATTAGCTCATTTTACACCTTCATAAATTACTGAAGCCGGATCTTGGTTAGGTATTTTTGGAATAAAGCATTGAATATTTAATTGTTTAGATCAAACTTGTAATTGTTCAACAGCCCCTGCTCGATAAGTATCTCCGGCTATTAAACAAACAGATTTATTATTTTTCAATAACCAATGAGCCAATTTAGCTATAGTAGTTGTTTTGCCAACTCCATTGGCTCCAGAGATTAAAATTACATTAGTTTGGTTGTTCTTAATATTTAAATCATTGTTAATAATTGAATCATGAACATAATAAACTAAAATTTTATCAATTATTATTTGTTTAATCAGACTAATGTCACTAATGTTTTGATATTTTATTTCATCTTTGATTGCTTCCATGATTTTATTAGTTGCATTAGTTCCGACATCATAAGTAATTAACATTTCCTCTATTTTATCTAAAAGGTTTTGGTCAATAACAACATATTTTTTGACAATTTCATCAATAGCACCATTCAATCCGCTACTTGCCTTTTTTAAACCTACATCAAATTTTTTTTGATCTGCTTGTCCAATTTGAGTGGTTTTAGCAATATCTTTAGCTAGTTTTCTTTTATTTCTAATTTTATTAATTAAATTTTTTAAAAATCCCATTATTAATTATTACTTTCATATTCATTTTTAGCATGTGATAGAGACACTTTGTACATATTAGTAATTCCTTTAATTTGCATAGTGGTTCCAAATAAACTATCACATCTTTCCATAGTACCAGGTCGATGAGTAATAATTAAAAATTGTGTATTTTTAGAATTATCTTTAATTATTTTTCCAAATCTTTCAACATTTGCTGGATCAAGAGCAGACTCAGCTTCATCTAAAATAACCAATGGAAAATTATGAATTTGTAAAATAGAAAATAAAACAGATAAAGCAACCAAGGACTTTTCTCCACCAGAAAGTAAATTTAAAGTAGTGATTTTTTTACCTGGTGGATTAGCAGTAACATCAATTCCTGAATTTAAAATATCATCAGGATCAACATAAGCTACTGAAGCCGTTCCACCACCAAATAAAAAGCCAAAAACACTAGGTAGTGTTTTATTAACTTTATCAATAGTTTGTTTAAAATTGTTACGCGCATTATTATCTAATTCTACAATAGCTTTTTCAATAGTTTGTTTAGCATTTAATAATTCTTTATGTTGTACAGATATTTTTTCAAATTCCTTTTGTTTTTCTTCTAACTCTTTTAAGGCTTCCATATTGATATTGCCTATTTGATCTAAATCAACTTTTAATTGGTAAATAGTTTCTCTCGCTTGTGCATCTGACATTGGCAATTCTTTGGTTCAATTAGCAATAGCATTATCAACAGTCATATGATATTCTAAATTTATTTTTTCTTTAGCATTATTGATAACAGCATTTGCTTTTTCAAAATTAATTTCTGCATTAGCTTGTTCTGCTTTAGCTTTATTGACTATGTTGTGTGTTTCATCTAATCGAGCTTGATAATCATCAGCAATTTGACGATTATTAAGTTTAGTTGTTCTAGCTACATTTAATTCTTGAACAATTTTATCTTTTTTAGCTTGCAATTCAGCTAATTCTTTATTTAAGTAACTTACTGATAATTGTTTTGAAGTATCAGTCTTATTTCCTTTGTTAATTTGTTCATAATCAGTTTTATACCTATATAAATTAGATTCATAATTTTTTATTTTATCCTCATAATTACCCAATAGAATTTTCTTTTCGTTTATTTTGTTGATTGTTTCATCAAGATTAGCTTTAATTTTTGTTTGATCAATTTTAATTTCAGCATGCTGCTTATTTAAATCATCAAGTTCTTTAATAAATTGTTTTTTATTTTCTTCTAAATTGAAAATAGAAATAATTTTTACTTTGTTATAGCCACCTGTAATAGCTCCACCAACAGATATAGTTTGTCCATCAATAGTAACAATTTGATAATTACTTTTAGTATATTTACTTAATGTAATAGCAGAAGTAAGATCTTCTGTGACAAAAATACGATCTAATAACATACTAAATAAATTACTATATTTTGCATCAAATGAAATAAGATTAGAAGCAATATTAATATATCCTTCTATTTGTTGGGCTATAGTAATAAATTCATCTCTTATTGGCCTAGATTTTACCAATGTTAATGGTAAGAATGTTGCCTTACCTGCCTTATTAGCTTTTAAGAATTCAATAGCATTTTTAGAATCATTTTCTGTTTCTGTAATAATAAAATTAGCACTTCTACCTAAAGCAATAGTGATTGCAGTTTCATATTGTTTATCTACTTGAATGAAATCTTTAACTACCCCCACTATTCCTTTTAGTCCTTTTTTGTTTTCTACAATAGCTTTAGTTCCAGCATTATTGGCAAATTCATTTTCTATTTTTTCATCAAGAGATTTTATTTGGTAGTATAAAGAATTAATTTTATTAATTAAACTGCTTGAATTAGTCACAAGGTTATCATATTTAATTTGTTGTGATTTTTTTATTTCTTCATAACCAGTAATTTCATCAATAAGTTTTTGCTTGTATTCTTTGCTAGTTTTTAAATCATATTCAAGATTTGTGATTAATTGTTGATAAGCTATAATTTGTTTTTCAATTGAATGTGAAGACAAATCTAAATTAAGTTTATTTTGTTGAGAATTTTTTTTAATTTCTAATTTATTTATTTGTTGAATTATGTCAGTAAATTTTTTATTATCTTCTTCTACTTCAAGATCAGATTGATTTGCTCTTTCTTTAACTACTGATAGTTGTTTGGCTAAAGCATTAATTTCTAATTCATTACTAGAAATAATTTGTTTATTTCTATCAATAATTTGTTTTAGTTCAATTAATTGTGCTTTATAGTAAGTAATATCTTTTACCAAAATAATTAATTCTAGTTCAGCTAACTGTCTTTTCTTTTCTTGGTATATTTGGGCTTTTTCAACTTGTTTCGAAAGTTTTTTAATATCAGTTTGTAAGATATGGACATAGTCATCTATTCTATTAAGATTAATAGTAGCTTTTTCTAATTCTGACAAACTTTCTATTTTTTTCTTGGCAAATAAACCAATTCCTGCAGCATCTTCAAATATTTTTCTTCTATCTTCTGGTTTAGCTTCTACAAACCATTGAACTGTTCCTTGAGAAATAATTCCTAATGATCCTTTTGTTAGGCCTGTATCTAAAAACAATTCTTGAATATCTTTTAAGCGACAAGGTTTATCATTAATAAAATATTCATTATTAGCATTTTCTCTAGTTACTTTCCTTGTGATAACAATTTCTTGCATGTCTGAGTGAAGAATTTTATTACTATTATCAAATGTTAAACTAACTAATGCATAATCACAACCTTCTTTATCTTTTGACCCATGAAAAATAATATCAGTGGAAGTTTTTCCTCTTAATGCTTTTTTTGAATGCTCACCCAAAACCCATTTTATAGCATCAACAATATTAGACTTGCCAGATCCATTTGGTCCAACAACACCAATCATTGATTCATTAAATGTTAAATTAATTGGATTAGCAAATGATTTAAAACCTACAGCTTTAAATTTTTTTAAAAAAATCATTAACAACTTCCTTTATTAGTAACTAATTTATTATAGGCGCTTTTAGCAGCATTTTTCTCTGCTTGTTTTTTATTTTTGCCTATACCTTTACCATAAATAATTTTATCAAATGATAGAGTAGATTCAAAATGATTTTTATCAATCTGTCTAGTATGATATATAATTTTTTTATTATTGAATTTTACAAGTTTATCTTGAACAAAAGTTTTATAATCAAAAGTTCATTTATCGATTTCTTTTTTTCGAATATTCAATAATGTTGCTAGCAAAACTTTATTAGCAGATTTTAATCCTAGATCTAAATAGATTGCACCAATTAAAGCTTCAAAACTATCTTCCAAAATTTTATTTAGATTATTATTGCCGTTAGCAAAACTATGACCTAAATGTAAATAATTTTGCAAGTTTATTTTTTTGGCTGCTGCTACTTCTGTAGTTGATTGAACTATTTGTTGTCTAGAAATAGTTAAAAAACCTTCATCCTTATAAGGGTATTTAGTATATAAATGCTGTGCTACAAGCATATTAATAACAGCATCGCCAAGATATTCTAATCTTTGATAAGAATAATTTAGACCATTTTCATTACTATAACTTCTATGAGTTAGAGCTTCTATGTAATAAGAAAAATTATTAGGTGTTATTGCTAAATGTTTTGTCAATCAATCTGAAAGCTTTTTATTATATTCTTTATTAGTCATAATTTATTTTTTTAATGATAGATAAAAAATTATTGGCAATACATTGACGAGCTATTTTCAACGCAGAATAAAATTGTTTTCGATCAGCACTACCATGGGTTTTGATAGCAATAGTATTAATTCCCAAAACTATTGCTCCAGCATAATTTTTATAATTAAATTTACTAGTTATACACTTAAGCATGGGGAATGAACCAATAGCTCCTATTCAGTTCCATGGTTTGGCATATCTATTTTTAAGCATTTTACTCATTGCTTTAAAAGCACCTTCAAATGCTTTTAAACATATGTTACCACTAAAACCATCACAAATGCAAACATCTACTGCTCCTTGCAATAATTTATTCGGCTCTACAAAACCAACATATTTTAGTTTATTATTCTTTTTGAGGTAATTATTTGCATCAATGTGATAATCATATCCTTTGTGATTTTCTGATCCAATATTTAAAATTCCAATTCTAGGATAGTTTATTTTTCTTACTGATTTTACATATTCGCTGGCCATTAAAGCAAAATCATAAAGATTTTTACCAGTAACATGGAGATTAGCTCCTGTATCAACTAAATTAAATCCCTTACCATCTATGGTTGGAATATATGGCATAAAACCAAAACTATTGTTCTTGCTTATTGCTTTAAAAGTTAATTTTACTAATGGAACAAAACAACTAGTATTACCACCAGTAACAAAAGCATCAACTTTTTTATCTTTAGTTAATTGCATAGCAATGTGCATCGATGTATCTGTTTTTCTTAGACCAACAAGAGGTGAATCATTCATAGAAATAAATTTGTCTGTATGAATAACTAATATGTTGTTATAAAGTTTATTTTTTATTAAATTTTTATTTCCAATTAGAACAATTTGATCATCTTTGAATTGACGACAAAATTTTTTAGCTGCTAATATAGCTTCTTTTACTGGATTTTCATATCCCATAATATCTAATGCTATTTTCATGATTTTGCCTCTTTTATCTTGCTGTACCTATATAGTATTGGTATGTTGGTTGATTACCTGGAACTATAATTGGTTTTATTAGGTATGTTTGGCTTATATATTTAACCATATTATCCACTTGTTGCATTGTTGCATCTTTACCATAAATAATTACAACAGTATTTTTAGCTTTGCAATGAGAAAACAAGTGGTTAATAAGAGTTTTACTAACTATATTTTCATTTCTAGAATTAACAATTATTTCCTTATTGTACACACCAATAGTATCACCAAATTTTATGTTTAGATTTTTATATTTAATGTTTTTTATTGATTTTGATATTTTAGCTGTACTTATAGATTTAAAAACTTTATTCATTTCTTTAAAAACAACATCATGATTATCTAATTCTGGATTAAAACTTAAACATGTTAAATAACTTGCTGCAATATCTTTACATGGAAGAAGTTTAATATTGTATGCTTGTTTTGGAAATAATTTGATAGCTTGTTCAGCAGCTAATAAAGTATTACTATTATCAGTGATTAAGATAACATTTTTACTCTTTGCTGATTTAATTAGATCATAAAATTGTTGAATAGTGGGATTGCCAATTTTTTCACAATTCAAGCAATTAGTAATACCAAATTCATTTTCATAAACTTTTTTTAAATTTTCAGATGGAACTGTAACAGCAATTTTTGTTTGGGAAGTAATTTTATTGTTATCATTGTAAGTTTTTTCCAGTTCTTCTAGAGAAGTATTTTTGTTGTGCATCATGAATTGCAAAGTCATATTTTCAATTTTAACTCTATTAAATTCACCAAATCTACTAGCATATGCTAAAACTTTATAAGGTTCTATAACATGAATGTGAACTTTAACTATATTGTCATCTCTAACATAGACAAAACTATTTCCCATTGACTTTATGGTTTGTTTAAAATTTTCTTCATTGTATTTTTCTTTTCCTTTTTGTTCAGTAGTAACTCTACTACCAATTTTCATAATGAATTCAGTACAATAACCAAAACCATTATTATCATCTATAAAGTTTTTGTTAATTTTAATAGTTTTAGTTACTTCAGTATGTTGTATAGCAGGTTTTTTAATGTTGGGATTCAAAATAGCATCCTTCATTCCTTCAAGAAAGCAAACTAAACCATATCCTCCAGAATCAACAACTCCAACTTCTTTTAATTGCATGAGAAAATTTGGTGTTTGATCAAGAATAATTTTAGCTTCATCATAAACAAATTTAAAAAAATCCTCAATGGAACTAAATTTACCATTATTTTCGATAAGTTTTTGAGCAACAACTCTAATTACTGTTAAAATAGTTCCTTCAATTGGAGTAGTAACAGATTTATAAGCATATTCTTTTGCTTTATTAAAAGCATCAATTAAATCAGTAATGGTTGCTTCTGTTTGTTTTTCATGAAAAGCCATGCTGAAACCTTTAAAAATTTGACTAAAAATAACACCAGAATTACCTCGAGCATTCATTAGCAAACCTCTAGCATATGTTTTTAAGATTTCATATACATCATTAATTTGTAAATTTTCTAATGCTTCTCACGCCCCACTAGTAGTTATTTTTAAATTAGTACCTGTATCACCATCAGGAACTGGGAAGACATTAAGATCATCAATATGTTCATAATTATATTCAATATATTTAGTGCCATTTTCTAGCATTTGTAAAATTATTGTTGTATTTAAAGTTGTCATTATTTTTATCCTTGAGTTTTTGTGATAGAAGATTTGATAACAATGTTTACTCTAATTTGTCCTGCTTCTAAGTCAAATTGTTTACAAATATATCAATTAACAGCATTTTGAATATCATTAGCCAAAGCATAAATATTAACTAATAAATTAAAAGGTATAACATAAAAATCTATACTACAATTATCCTCATTAATTTTAATACTTTCAATATTAGCAATATTTATCCCAGGAATTTTATTTATCTCTCCATATAAAATTTTCTCTAAGATAGCATGATTAATAGGAATAAGATCATGTAATTTCATAACTTAGTAAATTAACTATTATAATCATATATTATAATTGATATATGTAATGCTAAAAATTATTATAAGTATAGCAACTTTATCTAATTAAAATTTGATTTTAGTTATTAAGCATTAATTTATATTTATTATAATTACAAAGAATATTTATTTTATTGTATAGAAATAGAAGGTAATATTATGGCTGTCGCAAAAAGAAAAACATCTAAATCTCGTAAAAGAATGCGAAGAAGTCACCATGCTCTTAAACCAATGACTTTAACAACTTGTCGTAATTGTGAAAAACTTATTACACCTCACACTGTGTGTAAATTTTGTGGTTTTTATAAAGGAAAAAAAATTCTAAATATTAAATAGTTTTAGATAATTATGATTGTTGTTAAACCATCATACAAAGTTTTAACTGGAATTAATTTAATTAAACATTTACAATTGATCAAAAAAATCGGTATGTTTGTTATAAATCAAAAATAAACATCGATCAATCAGTAAAAAAACAATTGGCAATTTATTAAAACGAAATCACAACGCAACAATTGAGTACAGTTTTATATTAGTTAAATTAATTTGTGATAGTGGTATAGGTCATGAACTTGTGTATCATAAAATTGTTAATTTTTCCAAAGAATCTACACAATATTGTAATTATTATAGTGATAACTTTTCTAATCAAATAAACACAATTAAACAATATTTTTATAAGACTGACAAGAAAAAATATTCTATATGAAAAAAAGTATATGAAAAGCTGAAGGAACTTGTATTTCTTTATTTTTTGGTGATTCAACACCCCTAGAAACATTAACTATTTCTACTAATTTTAGAAAGTGAAAAAATATTTTTGAATTAAGATGTGCTAAAGATGCTTATCCACATCTTAGACATTTATTTATCGCATTGTTAAAAAAATTGAAAAAGTCCATCCTTTTAATTTTTATAATGATATTGAATATATGGGAATTTAAAATGAAAATATTATATGGTTATGCGGCCAGAGATCATCTTTTAACTAAATTATCCAAAAAGATCCAATATCTTAAATCACGTTATATTATTCCAAGTTTAGCTATTATTTTGAATAATAATAGTCGTGCTAGTTTAGTTTATATTGCAAACAAGCAAAAAATATGTGAAAAATTACATATTAAATTTAAATTATTTAAATTAGACCAATCTTCTACAGCACAAGAAATGTTAAAATTAATTCACAAACTTAATAATGATAAAAAAATCAATGGATTATTTGTCCAATTACCAATAAGCAAAAAAATTCCCGAAAGAATAGTTATTGATGCTATTAATCCAATAAAAGATGTAGATTGTTTTCATAACTATAATGTGGGCAAGATATGAACTACTAAAAACGAATCAAATATTCTTAGTCCGTGTACTCCTGCTGGAATAATTGCTTTATTTGATTATTACCAGATTAGTTTAGAAGGAAAAAACGTAGTGATTGTCAATCGAAGTAACATTGTTGGTAAGCCTTTAGCAGCATTGTTTTTGCAAAAAAACGCTACTGTTACAGTTTGTCATAGTAAAACAAAAAGATTGAAAAATATTTGTAAAAAAGCTGATATTGTTATAACAGCTATTGGTCAAGCAAATTATTTTGATGAAACATACTTTAGGAATAATGCTATCATTGTAGATGTTGGAATTAATTGAGATAAAAATAATAAACCGTGTGGGAATGTTAATATGTTATCTTTAAAAAAATTTCATGGATATATTTCACCTATTCCTGGTGGTGTTGGCCCATTGACAGTTGTAATGTTAATTAATAATTTAGTTAATTTAACTATGATACAAAACAAAATAAAGGAGATTGATTAATGGCAAGAAAAATTGATTTTTGGATTAAAGATAAGAACACTATTGTTTTAAAAGAGGATGCCAAAGCAAATGATTTTATTGATATTTCTGAAATAACTTCAATTGACAAAGTTACTATTGCGAAATATCTTTCTAATACAGAAGATTTAGTCCAAGAAAAGGCTAAGCAAATTTATGATCAAGAAATAAAAAATGAACGAATAAAATGAAAAGAAAAATATTTAGAACGAGATTCACAAATTAAAGATTTAACCAATCAAATAAAATTATTATCTGACATTCAACAAAAAGAAAAAGAAAATTTAAAGAACAAATTACAACTTGATTGATTAGAGAAACAAAGAAAATCTAACAGTGAATATGAAAATAAAATTAATACATTAATAAAAGAACAAAATAAACAAACACAAGAGATATCTAAATTATCTTTAGAAAATATTAAATTAAAATCTGATTATAAAACTTTGCAAAACACCAAAGCAATGCAACTACCTTCCACTAAATCATGAGGTGAACAATTAGAAAAATATGTTTGAGAAACATTTGAATCTGCTCAACAAAATGGAGCATACCCTCGAGCAAATTTTTTTAAAGACAACTTGGCTATTAAAGGACCAGACGAACTAAAAGCTACTAAAGGTGATTTTATTTTTAAGGATTTTGATGATAAACATAATGAAATATTATCGATTGAAATAGAAGTCAAAACTCATCAATTCAATACTAATCGTAAGACGCATAACAAAGATCATTTTGAAAGTTTGCATCAAAATAGAATTAAAAAAAATTGTGAATATGCATTATTAATATCGGAATTAGAGGAGGATAACCATAATTTTGACGGTATTTATAAAGTTCAAAATTATGAAAAAATGTATGTTGTTAGACCAGCATCTTTTCTTTCATTTATTAATATACTTGAAGAATCACTTAAAAAAAATAATGAATTGATTGCCAAAATTGCTGATCAAAAAAACATCTTTGCTGATCAAGAAACTTTTAAAAGAAATTGATCTGCTTACCAGTCAGATGTGCAAAAGACCGTATCACTTGGTACTAAATCTTTTGATGATGCTATCAAATATATTGATAAAACTATAGCAGATTTAGAAAAAACAAAAGAAAAAATTAAGAATGCTGGAAAAAAAATGATAACTGCTTCAAATAAAATTACCGATATAACTTATAAAAAATTGATTAAAGGTTGTAATAATGATCCATTTAATAATAACAAAGGCTTTTAGTTAATTTTAAAATTCTTTTATTTATATTTTTCTGGATGTTCTTTTTTCATTTTAAGCAAAAATTGTTTTTTATCCATTTGACCATATTTTTTCATTAACATAACACAATTCTTATATTCATTTATTGCTCAATCCAAATCCTTAAATTCTTTTACTTCTACTTTTTTATTTTGTAAATTTTTATATGTTTGAAAAAAATCTTTAATCTCCAATAATATATGTGCATTGAGATCTTTCATTGTTTTAATATGTGAATATCGAGGATCGCAGTCAATAACACCAATTAATTTAGTATCAGTTTCACCATCATCAATCATTTCCATAGCACCAATTATTCTTGTAGGCACTAAAATACCAGTATCAATAGATTGATCAGCAATAACCAATACATCTAATTCGTCACCATCTCAATCTAATGCTTCTTTTAAAAAGCCATAATTTTGAGGATAACCGCTTGGCCCATATAAAATTCTATCAACTGAAATTTCCTTTGTTGCTCTATTAAATTCATATTTAATTTTTGACCACTTAGGAATTTCAATTTTTACATTTAAAATTAATTTTTTCATATTTTTTTATTATTTAATCTAATTTTATGGTGGAGCCTATGGGAATCAAACCCACGACCTCCTGAGTGCAAATCAGGCGCTCTATCGGCTGAGCTAAGGCCCCAATATCCAAGTTGATTAATTATACTACACAAAATAAATCAACATTCTATTTTTATTATTTTTATATAGAGTAAATATAATTTTTAATTTATTGTAACACAAGGATTAACTTTTAATAAATATAACAATAATATTGTGCCATGTTGCTACATAGGTCATAAAATTAATGGAATCTATCATGAAAGTTTAAACTTTAAATCGGTGTTTAAGACACATAATGATTTATGTCAAATTAATTTGGGTACTTTAAACTAAACTTTATGAAATTTATGCTAATAACTAATTTTTGCAAAATTGTACTAAATTTACAATACATTTAATGTTTATCTAGATTTTGTTGTTTTCATACTCATGAATCATTTATAATTTTAAACCTAAAATCATTATGTCAAAACCTGTACTCCTTCATATTAAAATCATAACCTTTTTTAATT
This sequence comes from uncultured Ureaplasma sp., assembly GCA_902766725.1. Lineage (GTDB taxonomy): Bacteria > Bacillota_I > Bacilli_A > Mycoplasmatales > Mycoplasmoidaceae > Hennigella. Next base: position 8,539 of record CACXEQ010000011.1, on the reverse strand, counting down.
TTAATGTCACCAATCAATCTGAAGCAAATGTAAATGATAAATGGAAGAATCAATGGAATGAATACAAAAAATCATAAATTTAAACTTAAAATTGAAACAACTTCATTTGGTTTTAATTTATTGATATATATTAACTGGACTATTATGCAAATAGTAAATAAGATTAAAATAATAACTATATCAAGAAGAATTTGTTTTATTTTTTGACTAAATGGGTAAATATTTCTTTTTTTTGCAGTAGTAACCCTGATTTTATCCCAATCAAAATTATTAGTAAAAAAACGAAATATTATGAAAAAGCATCTTTTGATAGATAGAGCAAATTCTATTACAAAATTAATAATTATTGAAGCATAAGTAAAAACTTGCTTTTTGCATTTGAATAATGTGATAATAACTAAACATAAAATAATGAAAAAGCTTATACTCAATGATAGAATAAATGAAGTGTAATTAAATCATTGGCTTATTTGACCGTTATCAATGATTACTAGATAAAATAAAAATCTAAAAATAGAATTAAATAAATTAATAACAAAAATAATTGGAGTTATTAAAAATTGTAAAGTTGTTATTTTAATTATGTAATTAGTGTGCTTATTATTGTATTTAGTTTTAAAAGCAGTAAATTTAGATTTTCTATAAGCAAAAATATCAGACATGATTCATTTGTGACGTTGATTTTTCATGGCCCATATAGATTGAGTAGCAATCTTTGCTCCAAAATCAAATGGATTGTAATAAATTTTATAGTTGTTTAATGATAACCAATAACCACGCATAGTATCACATGTAGTGGTTTCTATTTTATTTAATGGAATTTTTTGCAAAACAGATGTTTTAGTTAAACAACAACATCCATATGTAATAATATCATATCCAGTTAAACATTTATTAGTAGTAAGACTATTATTAATTATTCCAGATGTATACCATGTTGTAGTCTTTCCAGCCAAATAAGACATCAAATTATTTATTCCATAAAAACAACTATTAGGAACTACACATGCATCTTTTTCATGATTTAACAATGGTGAATGAAAAAAGCACAATGAATTATAAACAAAACTACTATTTACAATTGAACTTGAATCATTTTCAAAGATATAATCATATTTATTACCATATTTTTTTAAAAAATAGTATATATTACCTATTTTAGTTGGATGCTGTTGTTTGTGGTAGGAATCATGTTGTAAAAAATAAAATTTATGCTTATTACAAAATTCTTTTATTTGATTTGTCAAATTAACATCTTCTGAATCATTAAGTATCCAAACATCTATATTCTTATAAGTTTGATTAGCAGTTTGAATAATTGTTTTAGGAGAAAAATCATTGAATGTAGGTACTAACATTGCAATTTTATCATCAAATTGCATATGCTGGCAACTAGAAATTATTTTTGTGTCATTGTTAATTGTTAATTTTAATCATTTGTCATATTTTCATGCTAAAGCAAATGAACAAATAGTGTAATAAAAGAATAAAAGTTGACAAAATATTACTAATATAGTAAAAATTAAACTAAGAATCGTCATTAAATTTATTGATGATGTAGATTTATCAAAAAGATTGTTAATATAAAAAACATAAAAATTAGTTGTATCAAAACTAAATTTTCCATTTAAAAAATGAGGGCAAAATTGTGATACAAACACACAAACTAATCAAATAAAAACAGATAAAATAAAAATAAAAAAATAATTAATTTTAACTACTGGAAAGTAAAATAAATTTCGATCTGATTCTATTTTGTTTTTATTTATTGGCATTTTAATGGTGGGAGTAAATTGACTCGAACAATCGACCTCACCCTTATCAGGGGTGTGCTCTAACCAACTGAGCTATACTCCCGTAAATAATAGAAATTATATGCTAATTATTGTCATTTTGTTTTTTAATTACATAATATTTAATGATATTACTTATTCATTTGATTTAAAAACACAAAATTATTTTTTGTTTTTTAGTTAATTGCGACAAGACATTTATCCGAGTTAATTTTGGGAGATTATGCAATGATTTTTTATCACATTATGAAAGCAAAGATTAATGTTTTATTTTTTTAGTTTTTCTATATTATTGCCATTTGGCACATTATTAACTGATTTTATAGATTTTCTAACAATAGGTGCTTTTTTGATACCTATTATTTTTTTCTTTCTCAAAGTTTTTAAGGTTTTTGCTGAAACATTAATTTTTTTAATTTGACCGTTTGGTAAAATAACCGTAACTTGTTGCAAATTAAGATTTCATCTTCTTTTTGAATGATTAAGAGCAAATGATCTAGTATTACCTGACATTGCTTTTTTTTGGGTTAAATAATCTTTTCTACTCATAATTCTTCAAATGTTTTCTTTATTATATAAAAATACGATATTTTTTTATAATTTACCATATATGATATGAAGAATGAATTAATAATAGTTGCAGGTTGTTCTGGCAGTGGTAAAACAACGGTTGCTAAAAAAATTTATGATAATTTTAAGTCTGGTTGGGCCCAGATAATTTGTCTAGATAGATTTTATTTAAAAGATAAAAACAAGATTCCTAAATTAGATAAAAATGGTAATATTAATTTTGATCATCCACTTGCATTTGATTGACATCTTTTAATTAAATCACTAAAAAATTTACTCAATAACAAATCTACTATTATTCCAATATATAACTACAAAATTTCAGATAGAGAAAAACATGGTGAATTACTTAAACCAACTAAGTTTATTATTCTGGAAGGAATTATGCCATTATATAATAATGAAATATCATCATTGGCAGTATTAAAGGTTTTTGTTGATACTCCTTTAGATGAATGTTTTATTAGAAGATTATTAAGAGATAAAAATGAACGTGGTAGGAGCATTCAGTCAATAGTTGATCAATGATTATATTCAGTCAGGCCTATGTACATCCAATATGTTGAACCAACAAAAACAAAAGCTGATTTAATTCTACCATGACATAAATTAAATGAAAAAGGGTTAAAATATTTAACAGAAGCAATTAAACATATACCTAAAAGGAGATAGTATGAAAAAAATAAAAATTGATCATAATTTAGCTATTAATACCATAAGGTTATTATCAGTTTGTGCTATCAATAGAGCACAATCTGGTCATCCAGGTGTAGCACTTGGGGCAGCAAGCATCATGTATGATCTATTTGCCCACCAAATGAATTGTTCTCCATCTAATTTTAAATATTACAACAGAGATCGTTTTGTTTTATCTTGTGGCCATGCTTCATCCTTATTGTATGCTACAATGTTAGTTTGTGGTTATAAAAACATTACAATTAATGATTTAAAAAAATTTAGACAAATTAATTCTAAAACTGCCGGTCATCCTGAATCATCCTTATTAGAAAATGTAGAAGTTTGTACTGGTCCATTAGGCCAAGGTATAGCAATGGCTGTTGGATTAGCAATTGCAAGTAAAAAAGTTGCATCTATTGTAAATAGTAAAAACAATCAAATAATTAATAATCGTGTTTATTGTTTATTCGGTGATGGTTGTTTTCAAGAAGGTATTGGACATGAAGCTATTGCAATAGCAGGAAGATTAAAATTGAATAATTTAATCATGATTTATGATTACAATGGTGTGCAACTTGATGGCAAAATTACCGATTCAACTTCAATAGATACTAAAAAATATTTTGCAGCAATGGGTTGAAATATTTTAGAAATTAATGATGATTTTTTATCAATTGATAATGCTATTTCAAAAGCTAAAAAAATTACTAATAAACCAACAGTTATTTTATGTCATACAATTATAGGTTATGGTTCTAATATTGCTGGAAGTAACAAAGCTCATGGAACTGCTTTATCTTCAGAACAGATATCTCAATTAAAAAAGAATCTTAATTATCATTACAATGATTTTACTATCCCATCACAATTGGCTAAATTACCTATTTTAATTGAACAAAGAGTTAATTTAGAAATAAAAAATTTTACAAGTAAATTAAATAAATTAAAACTAACAAACAAAAATCTATATTGTCAAACAATGGATATTATTAATAACAAATTTAATTTTAAAATTGATTGATTTAAGAATATTGTTTTTCCCAAAAATGATGCAACAAGAAATATAGCTGGAGATATTTTACAAGTATTAGCTAAACACAACCCAACATTACTAACATTAATTGCTGATGTAGCTAGTTCTACAAAAATAAAAATTAATAATTCAACTAACATTACTGCTAATGATTGATCTGGCCAAAATATTAATTGTGGAGTAAGAGAATTTGCCATGGCTGCTATTGCTAATGGTATTAATGCTTATGGAGGTCTTAAAGCTTTAGGTTCAGCATTTTTAAGTTTTAGCGATTATAACAAAGCAGCTATAAGATTAGCTGCCATATCAGGAATTCCTTTAATCAATATCTATTCACACGATTCTATTACTGTTGGAGAAGATGGTCCTACTCATCAACCTATTGAACAATTATGGTCATTGCGTTTAATTCCAAATCATGTTGTTTTTAGACCAACAAGCTATATGGATACTATTATTGCATTTTGTTATAGTTTAAAATCTCACCATACTCCTGTGACAATTATTACAAGCAGAAGAAATTTTGATCAACAAAATGTTGATTATCAACTTGCTAAACATGGTGGATATGTAATTAAACAACCTAAAACAAAACACCAATTAACTATTTATGCTACAGGAAGTGAAATAGAATTAGCTTTAAATGTTGCTAATAAATTGCCATATGCTACAAGAGTAGTGGCTATTAATAGTTTAGAATTACTTTTACAACAAGATCAAAAGTATTTATATAATATTTTTGATAATTCTAAAAAAATTTCTCTTGAATTTGGTTCTACTACTCCATGATATAAATATATGGATTTAGCTATTGGTATTGATCGATTTGGTTATTCTGGTAAAGTTAATGATGTTATAACTAAATTAAATTTGACAACTAATGATATTGTTGATAAAATAAAGAAATGACATAAATAGGAGCGTGTTTGGATATGTCAATAGGTGGAATAATTGGTTTAGTTATTGGAATAAGTGTTGCTACATTACTAATTGGTGCAGTACTTGGTTTTTATATATCACAAAAATATTTTAAAAAACAATTAGAAGACAATCCACCTATTACAAGAGATCAAATTAAAGCAATGTATCGTCAAATGGGTCGAACACCATCTGAGGGTCAAATTAATTCTATTATGGAAACTATGAAAAGACAAACTAAAAAATAATGGCTAAGTTTGTAAAATCAGTTCAAACTATTAATGATATTGATTTAGCCAAAAACATGATAGACTTTTGTTTTTTTGGCAGAAGCAATGTTGGTAAGTCATCACTAATCAATGCTCTAGCAAATCAAACAATTAGTAGAACATCTAAACATCCAGGTCGAACACAATTAATTAATATTTTTTCGTTTAACAATTATCGCATAATTGATTTACCAGGTTATGGTTATGCTAATGTGAGCAAAGATAAAAAAATAAATATTGATAATATGTTAAATGATTATATTAACCATTCATTAACATTATTTGCTGTTTTTTTGATTTGTGACATTTCTGTAATCACTAAACAAGATATATTAATGAATAAATTACTACGTGAAAAATTCAAATATGTATATATTGTGTTAAATAAATTTGACAAAGTTAATAAATCATATTTTTCTAATCATAAACACCAATTCGTTCAATTATTTTCAATTGATGATCAATATCTTATTCCTGTTTCAGCAAAGACTCACAAAAATATAAAATGTATCAAAATTTTATTAAATAAATTATCTAAAAAGTTAAAATAAAATTATGAATACAGATAAATATAATCACACATTTGTTGAGCAAAAAGTTAAATATTTATTGAAAAATAAAAATTTTTATGAATATAACCCTAAACACAAAGGACCAGTATTTTCTATTATTTTACCTCCACCTAATGTTACTGGTAAATTACATTTAGGTCATGCTTGAGATGTTAGTTTACAAGATGCTATTATTAGATATAAACACCTACAAGGGTTTAATACTATTTGAATATCTGGTTTAGATCATGCTTCTATATCAACTCAAACTAAATTTGAAAAAATATTAAAACAAACGGAAAATAAAACACGGTTTGATTTTACTAAACAACAATTTTTAAATAAATTAAATAATTGATGTGAACAGCAAAAATCTTTTATTCAATTGCAATGACAAAGTTTAAATTTGGCATTAAGTTTTAAATCTCAATGTTTTACACTTGATAAACATGTAAATCAAGCTGTTAATCATTGGTTTGTAGATGCATATAATGAAGGGTTTATTTATCAAGACTATAAATTAGTTAATTGAGATATGCAATTGCAAACAGCAATATCTGATATTGAAGTAATTTATAAAAAAACTAATTCAAAAATGTATTATTGCAAATATTTTTTGCAAAATTCTAATGAATTTTTGTTAGTTGCAACTACTCGTCCCGAGACAATGTTTGGGGATGTTTGTTTAGTTGTTAATCCTAAAGATAAAATAAATGCTAAATATATTGGCAAAAAAGCAATCAATCCTATTAATTCTCAACCTTTAGAAATAATTGGTGATTCATATGTTCAATTAGGTTTTGGTACTAACATTATGAAATGCACACCAGCTCATGATTTTAATGATTATAATTTAGCAAAAAAACATAAACTTACTAATTATTTTAGTGTGTTTAATTCTAATGGTACATTAAATGATCACTGTATAGATTTTTTAGGGAACAGTTATACCAATTTGCCTATAAGAAAAGCTCGAGAATTAGTAGTTAAATTTTTACAAAATAATGGATTAGTTGTTAAGATTGATGATATAGTTAATGATGTAGGTTATTCTGAAAGAACCAATACTGTTGTCGAACCATTTTTATCAAAACAATGGTTTGTAAAAATGAAACTGTTTGCCAAAAAAATAATAGATTTGCAACTCAAGAACAAAGGCACAACTTTTATTCCTCTAAGATTTAATGTTACATTATTAAAATGATTGGAAAATATTCAAGATTGGTGTATTTCTAGACAATTGTGATGAGGACATCAATTACCTATTTGATACCATAAAGAGACAAAAAAGATATATGTTGGTATATTACCTCCTAAAGATAAAAAACATTGACAAAGAGATGAAGATGTATTAGATACATGATTTTCTGCAGGTTTGTGACCACTAGTTTGCACCAAATCAAGACCAGAAAAACAATACAAAATATTTTATCCAACAAGTTGTTTGGTTACTGCATATGACATATTGTTTTTTTGAATTGCTAGAATGTTAACAATGTGCTTATATAAATCTGATACCATCCCTTTTAATGTGTGTTTAATCCATGGTTTGGTGAGAGATAAATATGGACAAAAGATGTCTAAATCTATTGGTAATGGTATAGACCCAATTGAAATGATTAAAAAATATGGTTCTGATGCTTTAAAGATGTATTTTACATCTTCTGCAACAATGGGAGAAGATCTTAATTTTGATCAAGATAAAATTAAATATTATTGAAATGTTTTAAACAAGATTTGACATGTGCATAAGTTATTTTCAAGTGAACCAATTAAATTTTCTCGATCCGATCTATCAAATTTAGATTTATGAATGTTAGAGCAATTAAAAATATTGCAACATACATTATTACCACTATATGACAATTTCAATTTCACAATTGCAAATAAAAATTTAATTGATTGTTTTTGAAATGTTTTTTGTAACCAATACATTGAATTTGTTAAATTTAATTTATGGAATAAACAAACAAAATCAAAACAAAATTCTATTTGTCTGTTTATTTTTAATGAATTTTTAAAATTATTTTATCCAATTGCTCCAGCAATAACTGATTATTTGTACTACAAAATTAATAAAAAATATATTTGAAATACTAAGTGATATGATTTTAAGTTTAACATTATCTATGACAAACTATTAGTTAAACATTTTATAAATATTAGTAATAGTTTACGTGATTATCGCATTAAGAATTCTTTAAGTAATAAAAAAATGATTGAATTTGACTATATAACTAATGACAAAATTGATGTAAATCAACTAAATAACCTACTATTAAGATTTAATTTCAAACTTAATATTATTATTGATGTCAAACCAAAAGATAAATTTTTATTGGTAATTAAAACTGGAGTAATTTGCCTAAATAATGTTTTTTCAAATTCTGATTTGCAGAAACAAATAAAGTATATAAAATCTGAAATAAACAGATCAAACCTTATTTTAAGTAATAAAAATTTCATTCTAAAAGCTCCAAAAGAAAAAGTTTTACAAGAGAAAAATAAACTTAACTCATATCTTAAAAAATATAAAATTTTACTTTCATTATTGCCAAAAAAATAAACTTTGTATTGCCTATGCAAATAATATTCAAAACATAAGATATAATGAATTTGTGAGCTATGTTGCAAAAAGTAAGCATTTTTTGCACGAAATCATTTCTAAAATCTTGCTTCAAAACATGCATCATTTAGCAAATAAATTTCAACAATTTTTTGTTGACT
>CACXEQ010000010.1 GCA_902766725.1 uncultured Ureaplasma sp. | reverse complement strand
TTCAAAAAATAATGATGAATCATTAAAAGATGATGATATATGAAAAGAAATTGATAATGACTATAAACAATTTAATGATACAAAGAAACAATATAATGTAACTATAAATAATGATAAAATAAAATATTATTTTATTGTAATTGCATCAATAACTTTATTATTTTTAATTATTTTTCTTATTAAATTATTTGTAAGTTATTTTAAAGATAAAAAAAATCTAATAGCTAGAGCTGCTGCAGCTAGAGCTGCTGCTGCAGCGGCTGCACATGGAGCACATGGTGTTGTTCATCATGGTTTACAATAGCATTAGTCCACTTAAAAACAAACACGTAAAATGAGCTTTAAAATTTTTCAATTGCAATAATCTTATATTTTTTTGTTAAATTTATTGTTAATTCTACTAAATTTTGGCCATTATGATATTTTAAAAAATGATTGACTATTTCCCAAAATAAATTAGTTGATTAGCAAAATTATAATATATCTAACTACAATGATTGAGTTGATCTATTTTGCTTTGATATTTGAATTAATCTAGTTTGTTATTTTCTCATTAATATTGAAATTGCTGTTTGATAAAAAAAATAAAGATAATTTTCACTTGATAACTAATTTATTGAATATTTTGAAATAATATCATCATATTTAATATTTTTATTTCATAAATTTTTTTATTTCTCTTTTAAGATCATTTTCTTTGCTAGATTGTCGTTTATCGTGGGCATTTTTTCTTTTGGCTGTAGCAATTGTTAATTTAATTTTGTTATGGGATAAAAAAACATTTAATGGAATAACAGTTGCGCTATTTCGTTTAAGAAAAAGATCAATTTTTAAGATTTCATGTTTATTCAACAATAATTTTCTGTTTCTAGTTGTTGATAAATTTTTATTGGCACATTGCTTTCAAGGAGCAACATACATATTAATGATAAAGGCTTCATTTTTTTTTAAAATAATAAATGCTTGATCTAAATTAGTTTGAGCATTAATAATTGATTTAACTTCGCAACCTTGTAAGCTTATTCCGGCAATATACTTATCAATTATTTGATAGTTAAATAATGCTTTTTTATTATTAATTATTATTTTCATTATGCATATCCTTTACAACCACAAACTCAATTTTGCTATCTATTGGGTTAGAGCTTATACATTGAACATAAAGTTTTGTTCCAATAGCAATTATTTTTCCTGATTTACGACCATAAAGACAAATATTAATATCATCATAATCATAGAAATCATTTTTTAAATTGGATAATTTAATAAAACCGTCTATTAAAATAGGTAATTGAACAAAAACACCATGTTTTGTAACATTAACAACAGTAGATAAAAATTTATCACTCATATGTTTTTGCATATATTGAGCAAATTTCAATGCTTCTACTTGGTGCTCAGTTGTTAAAGAAATTAATTCGGCATGATTACAAACAGAACAATAATTATTTAAGTTGTTTATTAACATTTTTCTTTGAGAATCAGAATAATTATTCTTATCAAAAAGAAACATTCTCAATAATTTATGAACCACTATATCAGCAAATCTTCTAATAGGAGCTGTAAAGTGAGTGTAATTTTTACTTGCTAAACCAAAATGACCAATATTATGAGGGGAATATTCAGCTTTAGCCATAGAATGAAGTAGCAAACGATTGATAGTAGCAATATTAGAATTATTTTTATTAACTAATAAAAAATTAGCAAACGATAAAGGATCATTGCCATTAATTGGAGCATTTTCACAATTCATTCTTTTTATTTGATTAAGAAAAAATTGTAATTTTTCTTCTTTTGGCTTATTATGGACACGATAAACAAATGGAAATGATGATTTATTTGCTTTAATTGTTACAGCTTCATTAGTTACTACCATAAAATTTTCAATCATTTCCTGCGCTAATCCTTGCTGTTGGAGTTTGATTTCTATTGGTTGCCCATTTTTATCAATAATAATTTCTGGATGAGTTATATCTAATTTAATATATCCTCGTTTATTCATCATGCTGTTAAGAATGTTATGTAACTCTAAAGCATCATTAAGCATATGTCTAATTTCTTGCGAATCATTTTCTAATAAAGTTTTTTTATTAAAATAAGCATTAATTTCATCATATGTGAATCTTCTATGGGATTTTATTATTGATGGATATATTTTAATTGATATAAATTGCCCATTAGTATCAATAGTCATATCAACAGTTAAACTCATTCGTTCTTTATTGGGTAAAAAAGAACAAATTTCATCACATAAATTATGAGGCAACATAGGGATAACACGATCAACTAAATATATTGAACATCCTCTTTTAATAGCTTCCTGTTCAATTTTGCTATTTGGTTTAATAAAATAACTGACATCAGCAATAGCTACAATTAATCGATATTGTTTGTTAGTAAGTTTCATACAACAAATAGCATCATCATAATCTTTAGAATCAATTGGGTCAATAGTAACTAAGGGCAAACTGGTAATATCGGCTCTTTTAGTTTTTTCTTGTAATGAAATATTACTTGAAATAGATTGTGCTTCTTGCAAAACATCATTAGGGAAATCTGGAGCAATTCCATTATCATAAATAATAGATAAAACATCTATCCCATTATCACTAACTAATCCAATGACTTTACTAATTTTAGTTAAAATTTCATTATTAGTAAATTTAACTATTTCCAATAAAATTTTACTTCCATTGTTTAAATTTTGATTGTCAATAAGCTTAATGGGCAAATATATTTTCTTATCATCTGGTAAAATGGATGTTTTGCCATCTTTAACATAATAAGTTGCTACAAAAGAAGTTCTAGCACGTTTTTTAATGCTTAATACAACTGCATCTTTTAAAACTCTATCGACTTTATTCTTAATTTTTAATAATGCAAATTCAACTAAATCACCATTTAATGCACCATTTAAATTTGTTTTATGGATAAAATATTGATATTTTTGTTGATTAACTAGTTTTATAAAACCAGATAATTTATCATTAATAAAAATGATTCCAGAAAATTTTTTAGTAAGATCAGGCTCGGCCTTAGGATAACCCAATACAATTTTATTATTTCTTAATTTTATTAATTGGCTGGTTGAAATAAGTTGATCAATATTCTTAAAAAAAAGTTTAAGAATAATATTTCTTTTATTAGATAGTTTCTTTAAAATAATACCAATAGGTATTGGCTGATCATTATCAGAAACAATGGCTAAAATATCATTACAATAATCTAACTTATCAATTAACATAAAAGTAATTATATAAGTTATTCATTAAGATTATCATCAATAAAAATTATTTATTAAACCAAATGGACATTTATTTCACATTTATATGTGGTTTAGGTTGTTTTTTTAAATGTATAAAGAAAACACTTAAGAACCATGATAACAATCCAGCACCTACTATTCCACCAATTATACTTGCTGCATATAATGGAATTCATCTACCTAATGAAATATTTGGTTCACCAAATAAATAAGTAGTAACTACAATTGTCATGAAGATAGCAGGGAATAATGTCAAAAATGATCCATATGTATATTTGCCTTTTTTAAATAAGTAAATTGTTGAAATTCACAACGATAAAGCAGCCATAGTTTGATTAGATCATGCAAATCAACATCATAGAGTATTGAAATTTTTAGGATCCATAAAATTTCATAAAGCTAAACCAATTACAGCCCCAAAAAGCGGAATTGTTAAAATTAGTCTATTTCTAATTTTCTTTTGATCTAATTTAAATCATTCACCAATAATTAAACGAGCACTGCGTAAAGCTGTATCACCAGAAGTAATTGGACATATAACAACACCAATGATTGCTAAGATGGTTCCTACTGGTCCTAGCAATGTAGTTGCCATAATGTTAACAGACCTACTACATCCGCCACCCATATCAGATAAGCTTTTTCATGATAATGCTATTGGTTGAGAACCAAACATTATTGTTGATTCATGAAGACCATCAACATGGAAAAAAGCCATAGCTACTGCTGCTCATATTAAAGCAATAATACCTTCAGCTACCATTGCTCCATAAAAAATATGTCTTCCTTCTTTTTCGCTTTTAATACATTTAGCAACCATAGGTGTTTGTGTAGCATGAAAACCACTAACAGCACCACATGCAATTGTTATTAACATAAATGGTCATCATGGTAAAGCACCACGTGATTTAGAAAGATCTTTAAAATTACCAATAATTTCAATCATAGGATATAAACTTTTATTAGCCATTACTCCAAAAATAACAGAAACAGCCATTACAATAAGAATAATTCCAAAAATAGGATAAGCCTTACCAATAATTTTATCAATTGGTAAAATAGCAGCTAATAAATAATAAATTAAAATAACAATTAATCATATTGTAGCTGGCATCGTGCCACCACTTAGATCTTGTAGTAAAGAAGCAGGAGATACAACAAACACTGCTGTTACTAAAATCAATAATAGAACAGAAAAAAAAGTCATGATTATTTTAGCAATTTTTCCCATATATTTTCCAGTCATTGCCACAATAGATGCACCATCATGCCTACTCGAAATCATTCCCGAGAAATAATCATGAATAGCTCCACCAAAAATACAACCAAGAACAATTCAAATAAAAGCAATAGGACCAAATAATGCTCCACTGATTGCTCCAAAAATTGGACCTGTTCCAGCAATATTTAGCAATTCAATTAAAAAGGCTTTTGATTTACCTAAAGGAACTTTATCTACCCCATCTGGTGAGGCTATTGCTGGTGTAAGTCGTTTATCTGGTGCAAAGATTTTTTCTGCTAATTTACTGTAAACAAAAAAACCACCAATTAAAAGTGCTAAAGCCACAAAAAATGTTCACATTTTTAACTCCCTATATTATTTTTGATTATAGTACATATTATTTTTTTTATAAAAAAATAATTTTGTTTTTTAAATGAATAAATAAAATGATAATGTTACAAAATTAAATAAATTTTATATATTAATAACATTAAGTAATTTTTATGTTAAAAAAAATAAATAATATCATGTTTCTTGGGTTGATAACTATATCTTTACCTATTTATAATTTGACTAGTTGTAGTAGGAATTTTTCTGTTGTTATTAACAATTATGATTTATCTGAAATTGAATCATGTAAAAATAAAGATATTGCTACCTATAATACCGAATATATATTGGAATTAAAATTTAAACAAGGTTACACCCTTGACTTAAGCAAATATAGTGTTATGTGTATTAGTGATGTCATTACAGACAAATGTAATTATGATGTAAATATCGGAGAATTAATTATTCCAAAACAATTTGTTATCGGATATATAGTAATAAATATTGTCGCATGCGAAAGAATTATTAATCTAACATGAAATGTTGATAATCAAATAAATATAAAAAATCAACAATCATCTATTAAATACATAGACTATTTAGAAAATAATTTTGTTATTTCGCTTCCTGGTTCAAATGTTGATCAATTAACTTGGTCTATTTTAGATGCTAAATATCAATCAGAACTTGGTTCAGATGGTGATGAAGAGACATGTTCATGATTAAAAGAAACAAAAACAGGAGCAACACTCACTGTTCCTCATATTTATCTTAAATGAAATCTAATTATTAATATTAGAAAAAAAGAAAAAAAATAATTATTTTTTCTTAATTATTTTTCGTTTAATTAATTCGCTTTTAATAAGATCTATTTCTTGATTAACTGTTTTATTAGTGACATCAATAATAATATAAGGGATTCTATATGTAGCACAAACTGATGTTAAATACTTAACATAGCCTTTATTCAATAACTTAAAATAGGTTTCATTTTTTTTGAAATTTTTTATTTCAATATTTCTATTTCTTTTATACAGTCGTTCAAGAAATTTTGTTCATGTAATTTTTAGAATGATATATAGTTTAGGTGTACCTATTTCATACACTAATTGATTAACTTGCTCTTTCCATAGTTTTTCATAATATTCATAAACTGTTGGTTCGTCTAACATATTATGAAAAGCAAACAATCTATCTTCAAAAATAGTTCGATCAAATATTTTAGGATTTTTTATTTTAGAATTAGTAATTGATTCTTTATATCTTTTAAAACGATTAAGAAGAAATTGTAATTGGCAAACAGAATTAGCAATCGGTTCCCTTTGATACATTTTATCTAACAAAATATTCATTAAATCATTAGGATCGTCACTTAATTCATATATAGGTTCAAATCCCAAATCTTTTGCTATTCTTTCCACAATTGTCGATTTACCAACAGAGATCATTCCTCCTACTGCAATAGCATTAGCTTCTTTTTGTTTTTTGAAACCATGCAATAAACAACACTTATTAAATCTTTTTAAATAATTAGATTGGCCCATAACATACAATAATACACTAACTATATGAAGTTAATTATATTAATTAGTTATTACTTTAATTAATCATTTGTTACTTTTGTTCGATATTTTAAAGTATACTTACAATTTTTAGCTAAACCACCAATTCCTGTTTCACGATATTCTTTTTTTAAATCATTACCAGATTGATAAGCAATATCAATAATCGCATCAAGCTTTAAAAATTGAGTATTTTTCCATAATAAATGAGCTAGCTCCGCACTATCAATAGCTTTCATAGCATAAATGGCATTACGTTGAATGCATGGGACATAAGCACATCCACCAACTGCATCACAAGTCATTCCCAGTAATTGTTCTAAGGCAGTTTCTGCAGCTAGTTCAATTTCATTAATGTTTGCATCATAAGCTAATACTGAATACATTGCTGCTGCTAAAGCTGTTGCAACTCCTATTTCTGCTTGACAACCACCAGTAGCACCAGCAACAGAACCATTTTGTTTAATAGTAATTCCAACTAAGGCAGCAGCAGAAAAAGCTTCATAAAGTTGTTGCTTTGTTGGGTGAAATTTATTTACAGCTCACTTATAAACTGCTGGTAATGTTCCGGCTGATCCACATGTAGGAGCAGTAACAACCAATCCATAAATAACTGCCTCTTCGTTTGTTGCCATTGCATATGCTGAAACTGATTTAACTCTTTTAACAAATTCTGTATCAGTTTTGCTAATAGAATCATAAATTGTTTTAGCTCTTCTATCAAAAGCAACAATTCCTGGCATTTTACCTGATAATTTTAAACCTGCTTTAATAGTTGTTTCAAAAGCGACAATCATTTCATCATATAACTTAATAAGTTCTTTCTTATCTTCATGTAAACAAAGAAATTGAAATGGTGAAATTTGTTTCTTTTTAATTATTTTTTTTATTTCTTCAAAATTTTTATAAGGATAGTAATTTTTCAATGGGGGTTCACCAGCAATACAAATTGTTCCACCACCAATAGAAACAAATCTTTTATGAGCAATTAATTTTTTGCCTTTGCCATAAACATCCACATCCATGGTATTAGGATGTGGAGTAATAGTTTTAATATCAGGAATAATTTCATGAGGATATTTAGCAAATACTTCATGAACAGCTCTATCTAATAAATGACCTTTATATGTTAATGCAAATGAGCAATAAAGGGTAACTTTTATAAATTCAATTCCTTTTTTTTCGTATTTATCCAATATATACTTAGCTGCTCTTGTTGGTCCTATTGTATGACTAGATGATGGTCCATGTCCAATTTTAAATAATTCTTTAACTGAAAACATAATATTTATTCTCTCCTTCTAATAATATTTATTCTTTATAAAAAATATCTTTAATATATCTAGAAAAACCCATATGACCAATTTTTTTATGGTTAATATTTTCATCTTGACCTGTTTCATATATTGTTTTAATAACATCATCTAATTTACATAAACGTGGTGTTTTAACAATAATGTTATTCAAAATAGCTATTTCATATGCTCTAACTGCATATGTTGCACCCCTTTTAATACATGGGATGATAGGTATGTGGCACAATGAATCACACACTAAACCTAAACAATGTTCTAAAGCCATTTCAAATGCAGAACCCATTTGAGTAATATTAGCATTGTAAATAATATGTGAAGCGGCTGCTGCAGCCATTCCGCATGCTACTCCCATTGGACCTGCACAACCAACCAAATCAGCTGATAAAGAGCCATTTTGATCAACTAAAGATGCCAATAAACCTGCCCCACATAAAGCATTAATAAATTTTTTTGTAGTTGGTTTATATGCATCAACAATGTATTTTAAACATCCTCATACAACACAAGTAGTAGAAGCTGTAGGTGAAATAACCATATCACAACCTGTAATATTTTCTTCTCCAATAGCATATGTGTAGGCAGAAATAAGCCTATTTATTTTTTCGGATGGAGATTCATTTTTAAATTTATTAAGATATATTTCTTTGGCGTGTCTTTTAAATTTAATTCCTTTAACATTAGAATTATTTAGAGGAACAAATCCAGTTTTTGCTAAACCAGATGAAATAACTTTTTTTATTAAATTTCAACATTTTATAAAATGTTTTTCTACTATTCCTTCTTTTTCAAATTGTTTAACATAGTCATAAAATGTTAAATGTTTGTGTTTTAAAAAATATTGTTCCATTTCATCAAAGTTTTTAAAACCATATTTAGAAATTTTTTTAATATCAGTAATTATGTAGTTACCTGCACCAGTACCTATAATTCGATGCATTACATTTATTTCCCCTTTTTTAGTTAAATAAACATAAATATCAAATGTATGCGGGCCTCTTGCAGCTGGTGGTGCTATTTTTACAGCTTTGATTTTGACAGGAGCATGTAAATCCTTAAAACCATCAATGAAAGCAGAATGAATTAGCTTATCAAATTGATAATATTTAGCTAATTCATTGTATAGACAGACCTCCAAATGATCTATTTTTCTATATTCACTTTTAATCATTTTAGTGATTTCTTGACATGCCAAAAAAGGCATACATTGCAAGTCGGTGTTGGGGCCTCTAGCAATCTTGTATATTTCTATGACTGACCTCATTAAAATCTCCTAATTTTATTAATATTATTTTTATTATATAAAAATAATTATTTTTTCAAAAATTGCTAATTTTATGAATTAATTGATAGATCTTTTTTATATGTTATTTTCTTATTTTTTTGTTTTGAAAATGATTCAATAAAATTTTCATTAGTATAATTAAAATTCAAATATGTAAATAAATCTTTACCTATTGGATTACATTTAAAACAAAATAGATATGTTCAAAAAATAAAAAATTGTGGTGTTTGTACATTAAAACATTTTAAATGTAGGTCAACATTATTCTTTAATCCTTTATAACATAATGTGGCAAACAACAATTTTGAATCAATAACTTTTAATATATCTTGTTTAGTTATATAAGGTCTAGCTGCATCATGAACTATAATTTTATCATTCAATTTTAAATATTTAAAAAGAACTACTAATCCATTTTCAAATGATTCATTTCTTGTTTCACCTCCAACAGTGACAATTACTTTTTTATTTTGCATAATTTTATTTCTATATTGTTTTGGTACTACTAAAACTATTTTTTTGATTTTTTTGATTTGTAAAAATGTTTTTAAACTATAAGAATAAATTGGGATGTTTTTTAAGCAAACAAAACATTTGGGAATTTTATTCTTCAATCTATTACCCCTGCCTGCTGCTAAAATAATCACATAATTTGCCATGATAACTAATAGTATAAAGCAATGATTTTGTTTTTAATTTTTAATAAAAACAAAAGATTTTAATGGTGTTTTCTAAAAGTTGATTTTTTTGCTATTTTGCAGCATGAAAAATATCACTTGATCAATTTATACAAAAATTTCTTACAACTCATTATACTGTTACCAAATTAAGATATTTAGTAATAAAATGAATTGTTTTTTGGTAGATAATATTTGTATAAGCAATAAAACTATTGGATTAAACTATTATGAAAATATTATTTATTGATACAACTAGTAATTTTTGTTATTTAGCAATTTATAATGATAAAAAATTGCTTCTTTACAATTCTATTAAAGTTAATAAGAACGTCACTGATATAGTTGTTGATTCAATTGGTAATTTATTAAAAAAGCAAAAGATGTCATTTGCCCAATTACATGCAATTTATTTAAATGTTGGTCCAGGTTCATTTACTGGCAATAAAGTTGGAATTATTATTGCTAAAACAATCAAATTGGTTTATCCAAAAATTATGATCAAAATTATAAATAGTTTGCTTTTACAAACAATAGACAACAAATCCTATATTTCAATAATTGATGCCAAAAGTAATAAATCATATGTAGCTGTTTACAAAGGATTTAAAATATTGGTATCACCAACAATAATTGATAACCCTGATTTATTAATTCTTTATAAAAAATATAAAGGGTTTAAAATTATTCAAGATAGAGTTGATTACATGTATAAAAATTTTGTTATTCATTTTGATCATTTTAAGGTGGTAAAAGATATTACAAAACTTGAGCCTTTATATTTAAAGCAACCAGTTAATCATTAATTTAATTTCATGTCTTTAATTTACATTTTTTTTGTTAAAATAAAGGTATGAAAGAAAAAATTTTAAGTATTATTAAAAAATTTGCTAAAAAGAATAAAATTAATATTGATTTTGTTGATGCAAACTATGGAATTGAGTTCAAAAATTTAGGGATTGATTCAATAACTGTCCTTAATATTATTGTTATTATTGAAAAACAACTTGGTGTTAGATTAGATGACTCTCAATTAATCAAAATAAAGACAATCAATCAATTAATTGATGCATTTAAACAAAAAACAAAAAAATAATATCTTTTATTATTTAGGTTTGTTTAACTGTTTAATAATTTCTTTTCCTTTTGGTAGAATTATTCTACCTTTTGATGTCTTAGTAACATACTTCATTTTGAATAAAAATGGTTCAATTTTTTGTTCAATATATTCAACTTCAAAATTAGTCATTTGACTTATGGTCTTAATTCCTATTTGACTTGAATAACTGTTAAAACAGTTTAAATATTTAATATCATTGTTATTTAAACCATTTACATATATACCAATATGTTTAAATATAGTTTCAATCCTTGTTTTATTGTTAATTAATTTAAAATCACATACTCTGGATAATATATTTAGACTTATTCGAGGTATCCCTTTAGCATTTTTAGCAATTTTATATATTTCATCATTCGACAAACAACATTTTATTTTTTGACAAGCATTTTTTATTATTTTAGCAATATCATCAATGTTATAATTGTCAAAATATTGTATTATTCCAAATCTTTCTTCCAAAGGTTTAGGGATTTTTGTGAGACTAGTTGTTGCTCCTACTAATGTGAAACGTGGAACAGACAATCTAGTTGTTTTAGAATTAAAATCCTTACCAATTGTGATGTCAAAACTAAAATCTTCCATCAATGAATAAAGTAATTCAAAACACATTTTATTAATAGCATGAATTTCATCGATAAAAATAACATCATTTTGTTTGATATTTAAAGCGATATTATAAATATCAATATTTTTTTGAATATTGCTACCTTGATATATTTTTATTTTAGTTTTTTGTTCATTAGCAATAATAAGTGCCATGCTTGTTTTGCCTGTTCCAGGTAAACCATAAAACAAACAATGATCAAGAGGTTCATGATTAATATGGCTTGCTTTTAAATATATTTGAATATTATGTTTGATATTATTGTTGCCAACAAATTCATTTAATGAATTAGGCCTTAGGGATAGGAGCTTCATTTTTATGAGATATTTCCTTTATTGCTAAAGCAACAATATCAGATGTTTCCATACTATTTTCAATAGACTTTTTTTCAGTTAATTTATTAATAGCAAAGTTAATATCATCTTGACTATAACCTAGAGTTTTTAAAACATTAATGACATCTGATATATTATCAAAATCTGATAATTTATCTTTAATGAAAACATTAGCCAAAAATTCAATTAATAAATAAGCTGTTTTTTTATTAATTCCAGGTAATTGTGATAGAGCCATCATATCTTTGTTGGATATTAAATTTTTTAGAACCCGAATGTCATTTTTTAAAAAATTATTAGCAGTTTTGGGTCCAATTCCACTAATATTTAAACATGCTAAGAAAAATTCTTTTTCTTCCCATGTTTTGAAGCCATAATATTCTTCAATCATAGTGTTCTTATTAGATAAAACTATGTGCTTATAAAGATAAACTTTAACTATTTTTCCTTTTTCGAAAATATTTGGTTTAGGTGTGTTAATTACATAACCAATTAAATTGTGCTCAATAGTAATTGATTTAAGATTATTTTTAATTACTTTCCCAATAATATATGAATACATAAATCCCTATTATTCATTTACATGAAAAAATATTTTTGGGATTAAATTATTTTTCCAAATAATCCATCTTTATAGTATTTTGTTATTTTAATTTTTAGTTTTTGCCCTAATAATTTTTGATAACTATGACAATATACTTTTACAAATTCTGAACTATAACCATGTCATAAAGGTATATTAGATTTTTCCATTATTACTTCCAATGTTTTATTTATTAAAGAATGTAAATATATTTTTTTACATCAGATTCTTACTTGTTCAACTTTATTGTATCTTTGGCGACAAATAATTGGATCAAGATCATGTTTATATAATTTATCAGCTACAGTTGTTTTTCTTCTAGAATAAATAAAAATATTAATATCAGCTAATTTTAATTTTTTTAAATTCATTAAACCATTACTAAATTGTTGATTAGTTTCTAGACCATAGCCAACTATATAATCAGTTGTTATTGCTACATTTGGCATTTTGGTTCTTATATATTTAACTAAGTTAAAAAAAGTATTATAGTTATATTTGCGATTCATTTGCTTTAAGATTTGATCATTAGCTGATTGCAAACATAGATGAATTTGGTTTGCTCATCGTTTTTTATTTTTAGCAAATAAATTAATTATTTTTTTGTTTATTTGAAATGGTTCAAGAGAAGAGATACGAATTCTAAAATCGCCTTTTAGTTTATCTAACATAAGTAGCAATTTATAGAAATCAGTATTTTTGTCTTTATAACCTGCAGTATTAACACCAGTTAAAACAATTTCTTTATAATCACATTTAATAAAGTATTTAATTGCTTTAATAACATTTACTGCAGTCATTGATCTTTGCTGACCACGACAATAAGGAATTAGACAATAGTGACAATAATTATTACACCCATCTTGAATTTTTAAAAATGCTCTGGTATTATTTAATGATTGATAATTAGGAAATTGTTCAAATTGTTTTATTTCTTTAATATTAATAATTTTGTTTATAGGACAATGATAATTTTCAATATATTTAATTATTTTAGTTTTGTCATGACAACCAACAACAATATTGACTTTATTTTTTTCAAATCATTTCTTATTAGTTTGAGCAAAACATCCCATAACTACAACTAATGGTTTTAATTTAGCTCTTGCAGCTTTGCTAATCATATTTCTACTTTTGGCATCAGCTTTGTTAGTAACAGAACATGTATTAATAATAACAACATTAGCTTTATTTATATTATTAACTTCATGAAAATTTCTTTTTGTTAATTGACAAGCAATAGCATTTATTTCATATAGATTGACTTTGCAACCTAAATTAATTTTGAAAAAATTTTGTTTATTATTCATGTAAAGAAAAAATTAGTTTTTGTCCATTTCTTTTAATAAACCACTACTAGTATTTGTAGTTTTATCTTTTTTTTGTTTTTGTGGTTTAGATTTATTATTGCTAATTTTTTCTTTTTTATTAGTTGGGGGATTTTGTCCATGAACTCTTCTATATAAATCCAGATCAATTCTAAATCTAGCATATCTTTGGATAGCAATAGATGATAGTGTTAAAAGACCAATTATAATAACATGACATAAAAATTTTCAATTAGCTCGGTTATTTTTAAGAACCTGTAAATTACTATTTTGAATAACAAAGTAATAAAAAACAAAATTAAAAATAATGCTAAATAGAAAAATAATAATAGCAATTAAGTACCACCATAATCATTTTTTTTGGAAATGAACAATTTTAGGGATAGTAATTCTATATTCAATTAATAAAAAAATAGTAATTAATCCAATAGCTGTTAAATTACATGCTAATGTAGGTCATTTTAGTGAATTAAAAAAACCTTTAAACAACATTCCTCATGTCACCAAACAACTAACTAAAACAATTACATTAGCTAGTAAAAATATATATCAAGTAGGTTTTTTATCTAATCCATATGAATCTTTATTAAGTTGCATAACAATTTCTAATAAATTACTTTTTAATATATTATTATAAATATAAAATATATTTATAGAATAAAGGTTAACATATGAATTTATTTAATATTACTGGCAAAAACATAAAATTAGTCAATGCTTATGAAGTACTTGATTCCCGTGGCTTTCCAACAGTTGCGTGTGAAGTTACTTTAGTTAATGGAATAAAAGCTAAAGCTATGGTTCCTTCTGGAGCATCTACTGGTTCTAAAGAAGCCCTAGAACTTAGAGATGGTGACAAAAAACGCTACAATGGTAAAGGTGTTTTAAAAGCAGTACAAAATGTAAATAGAATTATTGGCCCTCAAATTGTTGGAATGAATGTGTGCAAACAATTTGATATTGATAATTTTATGATTAAATTAGATGGAACGACAGGAAAAACAAAATATGGTGCCAATGCTATTTTAGCTATTTCTATGGCTGTTGCCAAAGCAGCTGCTAAAGCATGCAAACAACCTCTTTATATGTATTTAAGATCACTAGTAGCACAATGTAAAGATAATCAGGAGTTTTGTTTACCTGTTCCAATGTTAAATGTTATTAATGGTGGCGCTCATGCAGATAATACCATTGATTTTCAAGAATTTATGTTTATGCCTATTGGTGCTAAAACAATGAGACATGCATGTCAAATTGCTTCAGAATGTTTTCACACTTTAGGAAAAATATTAAAATCAAAAGGTCTTAATACATCAAAAGGAGATGAGGGTGGTTATGCTCCATTATTAAAAAATGCTGAAGAAGCATTAGAATTAATGGTAGAAGCAATAAAAACTGCTGGTTACAAACCAGGTGTGGATGGTGATGTTGCTATTGCTTTAGATTGTGCTGCAAGTGAATTGTATGATGAAGTTAATAAAGTTTATGTTTTTAAAAAAGCTTTAAGTTCTGGTAACATGAATAAAAAACAAGCTACTATGACTTCTGATGAAATGATTAATTATTTAGTAGAATTAACAAAAAAATATCCAATTATTTCTATTGAAGACGGTTTAGCTGAAAATGATTGACAAGGATTTGCTAAATTGACAAGTTTAATAGGTAACAAGGTACAAATTGTTGGGGATGATTTATATTGTACTAATCCTGAAATATTAAAGGAAGGTATAGCTAAAAAAGCAACCAATGCCATCTTAATTAAACTTAACCAGATAGGTACATTATCTGAAACTATCCAAACTATTCAAACAGCTAGACATAATAATCCTGTTTGATCAGCTGTTGTTAGTCATCGAAGTGGTGAAACTGAAGATACATTTATAGCTGATTTAACTGTTAGTTTAAATTGTGGTCAAATAAAAACAGGTAGTATGTCTCGTTCTGAAAGAATTTCCAAATACAATAGGTTAATGGAAATTGAAGATGAATTGACTAATGTTAGAGCAATTTATCTTGGGGCAGCTACTTTTAAAAATTTAGGATCTAAAAATGAAATTAAACATTAAAAAAATTGCCATTTTATGTTCTGGTGGTAATGCCCCTGGGATGTCAAGTTGTATTAATACATTTATTAAAAAATGTTTATCATTAAACATTACACCAATCACATTTTCTAATGGTTTTGTCGGTTTATATGAAAATAGGTATAGAATTTTAAAACCTAAATATACTCAATCATTTATTTCTGATGGTTCAGCCTTAATTGGAACAAGTCGTTCTCCAGAGTTTGCTAAAAGTTTAGCTTATAGACAAAAATGTGCTAATAATTTAAAAGCATTAAATATTGATGCTTTATTTGTTATAGGTGGTGAAGGTAGTTATAAAGGAGCATATGAGTTATCAAAATTGGGAATTAAAGTAATTACTATTCCAGCAACAATTGATAATGATATTTCATCTACAGACTATACAATAGGTTATGATACATGTTTAAACAATATCTGTAGAGTAATAGACAATATCAATGATGTATTTATATCTCATCATGGAGTAGCAATTATCGAAATTATGGGTCGAAGTTGTCCCGATTTAACAATTCGTAGTGGAATTGCTAATGGAGCTACATACATTGTAACAAAAGATTCTTTGCTAACTAAAGACCAATTTGTTAATATTGTTAAAAAAGCTTTTGCTAAAGGCAAAATAAATGCTACATTTATTGTAACAGAAAAAATGTATGGAATAGGTAAATTGTCATCATTGTCAGATGTTGCTAAATATGTTGAAAAGAAAACAAACTTAATGACTAGATATATTGAGGTTGGTTATATTCAACGTGGTGGTGAACCTTCAGCTCGTGATAGATTACTAGCAAATTATATGATTAATATTGGTATGATTAGTTTATTAGCTGGCCGTTACAATAGAGCAATTTGTCTTAAAAATCATAAAACACATGATATTGATTTAATGAAGGCGATTAGAACTAAAAAAAGAAAAAATTTGAATAGAATACTTGTTAGTCAATTTAATAAAATTAATCAGGAGTAAATTAACTATGAAAAGAAATAAGACAAAAATTGTTTGCACAATTGGTCCATCATCTTGTGATAAAAAAACATTACAAGCTATGGCAAATGCTGGGATGGATATAGCTAGAATTAATATGAGTCATGGTGATTTTTCGTTTTATGAAAAAGTTGTCAACAATATTAGAAGTATTAAAAATGTAAAAGTCCAAATTATGACTGATACAAAAGGACCAGAAATAAGAATAGGACAATTGCCTAAACCATTAGCAATAAAACATGGATCAACCGTTACTATTAAAACTAAAGATTTTCATGTTATTAAAAAACCTAATTCATTTTATGTTTATGATTCTACTTATAGTTACAATATGGCCAAAGATCTTAAAGTTGGTAAAAGAATTTTAGTAGATGATGGAAAATTGCTTCTTGTTGTAATCAATGTAGATGCAAAAAAAGGACTTATTCAAGCTAAAGCTCAAAATAGTCATATTATTTTGACTAACAAAAGGATTAATTTACCTGATAGTCACTATACAATGCCTTTTTTATCGCAAAAAGATAAACAAAGTATTATTGATTCCATTAAATTAAGAGCTAATAGTATTGCTTTAAGTTTTGTTAATTGTGCAAAAGATGTTAATGATGTAAGAAAAATTCTACTTACTAATAATGCAAAACAAATTAAATTAATTTCAAAAATTGAAACCCAACAAGCTTTAGATAATATTAAAGATATTATTAAAGTATCAGATGGAATAATGGTGGCTAGAGGTGATTTAGCTTTAGAAACACCATTTTGAAATATTCCTTTCCATGAAAAAGAAATTATTAGTTTATGTCATAAAGCTAAAAAGTTCGTGATTGTGGCAACCCAAATGTTGGATTCATTAGATCATAATTTACAACCAACTAGAGCAGAGGTAACTGATGTCTACTATGCAGTGTTATTAAAAGCTGATGCTACTATGTTATCAGGTGAAACAGCAAGTGGTAAATATCCAGTTAATGCTGTAAAAGTCATGGCTAAAATTAATGCTGCTACTGAACAAAAAATATATAAATAGAATTTTTAATGTGCGTGAAGTTTAGTTTAAAGTGCCCAAATTAATTTGACATAAATTATTATATACCTCAAATGCTGATTTAAAGTTTAAACTTTCAC
>CACXEQ010000009.1 GCA_902766725.1 uncultured Ureaplasma sp. | reverse complement strand
ACTTGTACCATCACTACCACATGAAGTAAGTGGACATACTATACTTGTAGTAAGTAATAAACTTGAAAAACATAAGACTTTGTTTTTTTGACAAACATTTTTAATGAATTTATTCATCACACACTCTTATCCACCAATAAATTATTTTTATATATATATTATATAATTTACTTTTGAATAAAAATATTTGTCTCGTAGAAGAAATCTATGTTGACAAATAATTAACGAAAAACCAACTTTTTTCTGCAATATAGATCATTATTTAGATGAATCACCTTTAGCCATATTTCAATAAATCATTGTTAATAGCATAAACACCATAGCTTGAATAACCCCAGAGACTAAATCAAAATATCCTCTAATAGGAGCAATAGATAAACCACCCAAAACATTAATAATCCCAATAATAGGAATTTTGTTTCAAATTCAATTAGTAAAGAAAAATCATAATGTTGTAATAATTGTTCCTGCAGTTATGTTTCCTCATAATCGAATAGAAAGTGAAATAATAGGAGCAAAATTACTTACTATTTCTAAAGGATTAGGAACAAGAGGAATTTGTTTTCCACTTTTAGTAGTTATTTTTAAAAAAAAGTTTTTAAGGTAAGATAATTTTTGATATTTAAATCCAATTGCTCATATACTAAAATAGGAAATTAAAGCCATAGATAGTGTTACAGTATAGGAACCAGTAGGATTATCAAAACCTAAAATTCCAATTAAATTACTTAAGCATATATAGAGAAAAACAAATACAAAAAAAGGGGTAGATTTATCCAATTTTGGTCCTAAGATTTCATGAACCATATTTCTGATAAAATTAACAATTATTTCTACTATTAATACATAACCATGAGGAATTTCATTTTCCTTGAGTTTTTTTTGCTTGAAGTAATAAATTAAACATAGAATAGTTAAAATTGCTACCACTACAAATATTGATAACAATTGAGGTCTAATACTTAATGGTTGTCATTCACTAATCATATTAAATTAAGTATATTATGCTTTATTTTTTTGGTTTATATCATTAAATAAAAGATAAGAATTATCTTTAGTTAAAATACTTCTAGCAACATTTACATAAGCATTAGGTCAATGTTTATTAGAATATATTTTGCTAATATTTTTTCTGACATATGTTCTTTGGGTTGTTTTCTCATTGGGACAAACATTTTTAATAATCGGGATTTTATTTCTTTTTATTGCCTTAATAATATTTTTTACTCTTGATAATATCATTGGACGGATTAGTCATATCTTATTGTTATCAAGATAAGTTTTAGGTTTAAATGTAGCTATTCTGCCTTGGTTTAAAATATTTAAAATATATGTTTCAATTACATCATCTAAATGGTGGCCTAAAGCAAGTTTATTACATTTTTGCTTTTTCATTGCTTTAATTAAAATAGCTTTTTTCATTCGACTACAAAAAGAACATTGTAACATACCTTTTTCTTTTTTTTGACTAAGAATTTGGGCTATATTAGAATGTAATACTTCTAAATCAATGTTATTATGTTTAGCTCATTTGATGATAGGAGAATAATTTATTTGTTTAAAACCTAGCGAAACAATAAAACCTATAAGTTTAATATGCATTCTTTTAGTAGTGTTTAATTTGTTTATTAATATATGTAAAGCTAATAATAGAATTAAAGAATCTTTACCACCAGAAACACCTACAGCAATATAATCATTTTTTTCAAAAAAATGGAATAAATTATTTCCTTTTATGATATCACCAATAATTGTTCTCATATATTGTAAAATTATATTATGAATCTAACAAATGATATTATCTTGATTGATAAACCACAAGATTGAACTAGTAATGATGTAGTGCAAAAAATCAAAAAAAGTTGTGGTTATAAAAAAGTAGGACATGCTGGTACATTAGATCCTATGGCTACTGGCTTGTTGGTTATAGGAATAAATGATGCAACAAAAAAATTGAATAATTTTTTGCATCAAGATAAACAATATATTACTACAATTATATTTGGTAAACAAACATTAACAGGGGATTGTACTAGTAAAATTACCCATATTACATCATGCATGATTAATCTAAAGCAAATAGAACAAGTTATGCGCTGATTTATGTCTAATGACTACTACCAAATTCCTCATAAATTTTCTGCTATTAAAATTAATGGTAAAAAAGCATATGAATATGCTAGACAAAATATTACTATCAAATTACCATCAAGATTAGTAAAAATTAATGCATATAAAATCATTAATTTTGATTTTAAAAAGCAAGAACTTATAATTCAAATTATAGTTTCTAAAGGTTTTTATGTTAGAAGTTTTGCTCAAGATTTAGCTAAAAAGCTTCATACATATGGTCATATAACTTCATTAAGACGATTAATGGTTGGTAATTTATCTATAAATAATGCTATAACTCTAGAAAAATATTTACAAACTTATGGTAAAAATAAATAATTTGTTATCTGAAAAAATCATTAAAAGTAATTTGCCACTAGTTATAGGGTATTTTAATTGTATTCATTTAATGCATCATAAATTGTTATCGAAATATACAAAATTTAATATTTTAACATTTAATGATTTTACTGCCAAAAATAAAAACAAAATATATTCTTTTCATGAAAGAATTTATGCATTAAAAAAATATAATCCTCAGATAATTTATATTTATAAAATTCAAAGTTACAATATTAATGGTTTGGATTTTATTAATAAATTTTTAAAAAAAATTAATCCCAATAAGATTATTGTTGGTTCTAATTTTAAGTTTGGATCTGATCATAAAAATGTATGCTTTTTAAATAGATATTTTAATGTGGAAAGAATTAAACAAAATAAGAACATATCTACTACCAATATTGTTAATTTATTACATATTGGAAAAATACAAGAAGCAAATAGTTTTTTAAAAAATAATTATATTTACACATCTAAGATAATACATGGTCGTCATCTAGGATGCAAAATCGGCTATCCCACTATTAATTTAAAATTAAATAAATTATTAATTTTACCAGATGGAGTTTATGTTACAAAAATATATTTTAAAAATAAATGATTTAAAAGTGTAACATTTATTGGCAAAAGCAAAACAACTAAATCATTGCATAGAACTATAGAGACCCACATATTTGATAATTCATTTAAGTTTTTGTGTGAAGAGAATTTATTGATTAAAATCGAATTTATTTATTTTTTAAGAAAAAATAAAAAATTTTTAAATGTCCAAGAATTAAAAAAACAAATTAGTGTTGATATTGATAATGTATTAAAGTCCTTTGATACATAAATTAACTATGTTTAAATTGAGTTAATACTGCTAAGAATTTTGTGAATATTAGGAATATATATATATATATATAATCATATTAAATCTTTATGGAAAATTAGTTGATAAGGAATAATATATATGTCAAATAAAGAAAATAAAATTAATATAGGTTTGGATATAGGAGTAAGTTCTGTTGGTTGATCAATTATTGATGATGATTATAACATTATAGATATGGGTGTTAGATTATTTGACGATCCAGCAAATAATGGAAATGCTGACCGTAGAAATGCAAGACACTTGCGTAGGTTATATAGTAGAAGAAAAATAAGAAGAAAAAGTTTAGAACAAACCTTAATTAAATATCACATTGTTTTAGATCATAATGATTTTTGCAAAAAAATTGAAAAAATAGATATTACAAAATTTAATGTGAACAATCCGGTTGAATTAAAATGCAAAGCTTTGAAGCAAAAGGTTTCTAATGATGAACTTGTTTACATTCTTTTTCATTATATACATCATCGAGGATATTTTTATATAAAAGAAGATGAAACAGATGAGAAAAAGCAAGTTAATGATAACAACACTAATAAATCAAAAAGTAGGGATAACTTATATCCATCTGTTGAGTTATTTAAGTTTTACAAAAAAAATGGATATTATAAGAATGCTTCTAACGTTAATGATGAATTATCATTTAGCAATCAGCAATGATGCAAAGAAATAGAACAACTTTTACTAAAACAGGATTGTCATGATGAATTTATTAAGGAATATTTAGGAATTTTTAGCAAAATTCGAAATTTTAATGAAGGTCCAGGTAGTAAAAAATCTCCTACTCCATATGGACTTTATAGAATTGATCCTAAAGAAAATGTTATTAAATGTATTGGTAAAAATTTATGAGATGATATAATTGGTAATTGTTCTTATTACAATGATAAAGAAGAAAATAAAAAATTAAACTATGGGAATAAAGATGGAATTGTTTTTAGGAGTTTTAAGAAGGGCCCAATTTCAGAATTGTTTGATTTATTTAATGATATCAGTAATATAAAATTTACAACTAGTCCATCTAAAATATCTGTTCAAATATTAAACCAAATTGTTAATGATATAAATAAAAATTTTCCAAATAAACTATATAAATTTACTTTAAAAAAAATTGCAAAATTCTACAATAAATTTTATAAAACATCTAATACTGAATCTGAAATATGTGAAAAAAATATAAGTGGTTATCGAACTAAAGGAAAAAACATTACTTTTGATTTTACAAGTCTTGATAATTACACAATTATTGCTAAATATTTACATAACAACTATGACAAATTATGTGATGTTAAATTTGATAAACATATTACACACAGATATAAATATGAAGGTGAATGTTCTATTGATAACATGGATTTATTAGAAAAATGTAATTTATTTTTTATTGACATAGCAAAAAATTCTTCTGATCCATTGTCAAGATATAAATGGTTGCAAAAAACACAAAAATTGATTGAACAGACAGATCCGAATCAAAATCAAAATTTAGCTCAAGCCCTAAAAGGTTTAACTAAGACTTCATCATTATCTGAAAAAGCAATGTTAAAATATATTTGTTATTTTTTTAAATTATTAAAATCTCAAAATAATGATTGCTTTTTTGATAATTGAACAACTTTCACTTTTAATAATCCTCCATACGGAAAAGATTATTCATCTTATAAAAAAAAATATCCTTATTTGCAATCTAATCTTATGGATAATGAAATAGTTTCTCCGACTGTTATAAGATCTTTTAACCAGGCTTGCCAAATTGTTAATAAAATTATTAGTATTTATTGTAAAAAGAATGAAAAAAAGTCTAATAAAAAAATATACAAGATAAATAATATCACAATTGAGTTACCAAGAGACAAAAATACTAAAGAAGAAAAGGAAAGAATCAAAAAATATCAAAAAGAAAATAAAGACATAAATGATGATGCAAAATTAAAAAAAATTCCAAAAGAATGAGCAACATTATATAAATGGCAAGATGGTAAAGATTTATATGATGGTGAAAAAATTGAAAAAATTGAAAAAATTCATTGATTAAATGATAAATTAGAAGTTGACCACATTATTCCTATTTCCATTTCTTCTGATGATTCATTATTTAATAAGGTTTTGACAAAACAATGCAATAATAGACTTAAAGGTAAAAACACTCCTTATCAATGATTGTCTAAAATTGGTAAGTATAGCAAATATAAGCAATTAGTAGAAGAGTGATGAGATAAGTTAGATAAAAAGAATCAAAAACGTTTTCAGAAAAGATATGATAATTTGTTATATGAAAAAGATCCCTTAACTAATATTAATGATTTTATTAATAGAAATTTAGTTGACACTAGATATGCATCAAGATTAGTATTAAATAAATTTCAAGATTTTTTTAAACATAATAATGATTATGGAGATGTAAAAATTAAAGTTGTCAGAGGATCTATTACTAGTTTATGTAGGAACTATTTATTTTACGATAAAAATAAACAAATAAAAATTTTACTACCAAAAAATCGTAATTTATATTGTCATCATGCTATTGATGCTTCATTAATATGTTTTTTAGGTATGAATACTAAAATCAACTCATTGATTAATTTTTGAGACTATTCTATTAAAGAAAAGAATAGATACTACATTGATAAAAAAACTAAACAAATAATTGATATGAAAACAAAAGAACCAATAAACCTAATGGACCTTTATAATAAAGGTGATGAAAAAATTCGTTTTTTTGGTCAAGAACTTGCCAAATATAATGACAAGGTAATATTCAAGAATGTTATATCACAAAGTGATGTTAGTCAATCAGAAGAAAATAAAAAATATGAAATTATTCCAGCTGAAAAAAAAGTTCATTATTCAAGGAAATTAATAACTAGACATAATATTCAATTATCTGATTTATCTATTTATTCGTGAAGACAGAATCCAAAAGATAAAAATCAATATCAAATAATTAAAAAAATTGATTTGTTAAATTCTAATATTGATTCATTAAATAAATTTTTTAAACTCCCAAATCCAAAATGTGGTAATGATTTATTAATTAATCAAGAAGATGGAAATAAGAATATATACAATTTATTACAAAAAATTTTTAATGATTATTCAGCAAATGATATTAAAAATGAAACAAAAGAAGAACATATTAATCCATTTATTAAATACATGGAGGATGAGCACAAAGAAATTTGTAATCCTGTTCCAAATTATATATTATTACCTAATAATCAAAGAGTCAGAAAACTAAGATATATAGATTGTACATACGATAAGATCAATGAGTTTAAAGGGATTTTTTTAAAAGAACATGGAAATAAAGCAGTTATGACAGGTTTAAACTCTCTTTCATGAAGAATTTATATAAATAATAAAAATAAACCAATTGTTATTCCAATGAATTCTCATGTCTTAATTTATAATCATAAATTACATCGTTTAGATATTGATGAAAAAGGTAAGCTTAAAAAAATATTAGAAAGTTATAAAGTTGTTAATAGAGAAAAATTTGTTGTATTGAAATACGGGACAATATTGGTTAAAAAAAATAATATGAATAATATTTTTTATGTATGCGGGTCAGATACTAAAAAACGATCATTAGAAGTTAAACCAATTAATTATTCAAGAAAATATTATTGACCAATGAAAAAAGGTGAATTCCAAGATAAACAAATATTTATTCCTATAAATGAAATATTTACAGATTATGATTTAGTAGATAATGATATATTGGGCAAAATTTATAAACATACAGATGATAAACAAAACGATCAAAGTAATTTACAAAAATTTTTTAATATTGAGTTATAATAACAATGTGACATATCATATTTTGTCACTAGACTACACAATAATGATATTAAGTCAAGATAAAGATTTCATATCAAACACGGACCAATAAAGTTGGTCTTTTTTTTATTTATAACCAATAAGGAGTATAAACATTAGTTGAAAAATAATAGAAGTAGAAAATGGGAATAGACTATATTTATTTTTAGATAATTTAGTTATCTTACATGATGATAATAAAATAATTATTCCCATTGCTGATATAGATGTATTATTGTTAAATAATTATAAATTGAATATGAGTGTTCAATTAATGAATGCATTAGCAGAAGCTAATGTTTTAACAATAATATGTAATAATAAATACTTACCACAATCATATATTTTACCAGTAATTGGGAATTGGAATACTTTAAAAGTTCTTGAAATACAATTAAAATGAAATAATATATATTGTTCTAAATTATGAAAAGAAATTATTAAACAAAAAATTAATAATCAGATTATTATGCTAAAAGATGTTGTTCAAAATGAAAGTTATAGAGAATTAGTTTGATTAGTTAATAATTTAAAAGATTTTGATATTTCTAATAGGGAAGGTCATGCTTCCAAAATTTATTGACATAATTTGTTTGGGATAAATTTTAAACGTCATGATGATGATTATTACAATAAATTATTAGATTATGGATATACAATTCTTAGAGGTTATGTGACCAGATCAATTATAAAAAAGGGATTAGACCCTAGAATTTCTATCTTTCATAAATCATTTCATAATTATTTTGCATTAGCTTCTGATCTAATGGAACCATTTAGAATTTTAATTGACTATGAAGTATATATGATATATAAATCTAAAGAAATAAATTTTTATAAACACAAAGACATTTTGATCCAAGCTTTTAATAAAAAAATGTTTGTTGATGATAAAAAGTATTTTGTTAATAATGCTATTGATAAATTTGTGGATGCAATTGTTAATCAAATCAAGTTACCAATTATTAAATTAGATTATGCAACTTTATAGATCTATGAGGATAGTTTTAATGTTTGATTTACCAACGATTGAAGCCTATGAGCGAAAGGAGTATAGTATATTCAGAAAAGCATTACTTAAAAATGGATACCAAATGATACAATTTTCAGTGTATACAAAACCAATATTAGGCCAAATAAAAATTGAATATGAAATCAACAAATTAAAAAAATATATTCCTACAAATGGTAATATTAGAGCTATTCAAGTAACTGAGAAGCAATATCAAGATATGTATATGATTTTAGGTCACAAAAAAATAAATGAAATTTATAACAATTCAGAAAGGTATATAAAAATATAATGTTAACAATTTTAGATAGTAAAAATAACAATTATGAATTTCAATACAATGGAATAAAAATTATAAATTGTGATAACTCAACAAATTTATATAAAAAATGATTTATCGATACAAAAATTACTGTTGATAATAAAAATATTGATGATGATGAAATGATTTATATATCTGAATTATCAAAATTAACTGATTTTTTTAATTTAAATAAAAAATCATTTTTGATTAATGAAATTAATAATAAAATAGCTAATAATAATTTAATCAATATTGAATTAATAAATGAAATTGTTACATTAATTAACAATGAATTGGGATTTGATTTATTAACTATATCTAGTGGTGATAATATTAAAATCATTCAGTTAATTTTTGATATTTGTAATGATGTTTTTTTGAATGAGCAATTACTAAAAATAATTTTATCCCATTTTGATGAGAAAAAATTTATTATATTTGACAACATTTCCTGACTAAAATTAGATCTTTTGTTTAAATACAACAATGAGCATAATTTTGTTATATTAACTAATGATTTTAGAAGATATATAGTAAATAAAAAACATCTTGAATTAATTGTTAATGTTAAAAATGATGGTGATTATGTTGATTTTATTGATGTTGACAAAATATTTTCTTATATTGAATCTAAAATAAATACAGCTTTTACTGATCAAAATTTTCATAGTTTTATTAGAGATTTAGATTCGTTTGAATCTTTGAAAGTATTGTCAATCATAAAAAAAATTTAAAAAAAATGTGATTTTGACGTTTTGGTTTGGTATCATTATTGTGTAGTCTAAAACAACAAAGGGTTTTTTAAGTGAAAAGGGATCGTTTTGGTTTGGTATCATTATTGTGTAGTCTAAAACAACGATTATTTACATAAAGAACTAAAAAATGTTTTGGTTTGGTATCATTATTGTGTAGTCTAAAACCCACAGCTATCACAAAAAAAATTGAAGACAGTTTTGGTTTGGTATCATTATTGTGTAGTCTAAAACTAAAGCATCACCATAAACTTTAGCATTTCCGTTTTGGTTTGGTATCATTATTGTGTAGTCTAAAACATACTTACTTAGTTAAAATTAAATATATGTGTTTTGGTTTGGTATCATTATTGTGTAGTCTAAAACATTTT
>CACXEQ010000008.1 GCA_902766725.1 uncultured Ureaplasma sp. | reverse complement strand
TTGAACCCCCACTCTTGCGAATTAGATCCTAAGTCTAACGCGTCTGCCAGTTCCGCCACATGAGCATTTGGTGCTCTGTGAGGGACTCGAACCCACGACCCAGTGATTAAGAGTCACTTGCTCTACCAAGCTGAGCTAACAAAGCACATATAAATTATAATAAGAAAGATTGTAGCAACAAAATTAGATTTTAATTCTTTGAAAATCAGAAACTAATTTAGTTAATATTTTTTTAGCTTTTAGATAAATATAGTTACTATTTAAATCTATATTAATTATTTTTAAGATATTTATTGGGGATTTAGCACAACCAATAGATAAAAAATTAAAATAGTTGTTTATCATTTGTTTGTTGCCATTATTTATTTCGGAGGCTATAACAATAGCAATAACTTGACCAAGAGCATATTTGTACACATAAAAATTATTAGCATAAAAATGAGGAATGCGTAGTATACTACTTTGTGCTAAATTATATGGATATAGATTAATTTGCCTTATTGCTTCATCACTAATAGCTCCATATTGTTTTCTAATTTCCAAGAACATTTTTTTAACAAATTCTATAGTAAATGGTTGACCAGCATTGATTATTTTATTAGCTTGATATTCAAATTCACTAAAAACAATCTGAATTGTTGTGCAACCAAAAAATGTTGAAAGCATAGATTCATAAATAGGTAATTGTTTTTTAGGATTATTTTGATATTTTTTCAATCAATAAAAGTTAAGCAACATTTCATTTACAATGGAAGGTATTTCTCCACACACAGCATCAATTCCAGCATAAATATTTTGTTTTTTGTTGATAAAATAGGAATTTACACTATGTCCTATTTCATGAGCAATAGTACTAACAGCATCCATTGTATTATTAAAATTAGTTAAAATGTAATTTTTATCTAAACCATAAGTGTTATCAATGGAATATGCACCTGACATTTTATGAGCTTTAGGCAATCAACTAATCCAATTTTCATTAAAAGCCATTTTTACTACATTTGTATATTTTTGACCAAGGGGTGATAGAGCTTGCAAACATTCTTCTTTAGCTTGAGCTATGGAGTATGTGAATGGTTTTTTTGTTAATTCTAAATTTAGATCTCATGGTTCAACTTTTTTAATATTGAACATTTTTTTTATAATTTGACGTTTCTTTTTAGAAAAATGTTGATAAATTGTTTTATATAACTTAACATTTTTGTATAAATTCAAAATGATTTTTTCATTAATTTCTTCATTAAATAAAACAGCATCAATGTAACTCTTATAGTTTCTTGCTTTAGCTCATTGATTTGCTCGTAAGTAATTGTAGAATAAAGTTTTAGTAAGAGTATTTTCAATATTGCTAAAAGCTTTATTAATATTAATTCAAGTGTTTTTTCTTAAAATTCTATCTGTGTGTTTTAATAATTTATTGGCATCAGCTAATGTATTAATTTTATGCATTAAACCTTTTTTGTCATTTGCATTATCAAAATGTAAATCAGCATCAGTTAAGGAAGTATAAATATCATAAATGGCATTACTATCTGCTGACAATTTAGTTAAAAGTAGTTCATTTTGATCACTTAAAATGTGAGGTTGGGTTTTTCAAATTAAATTAAATTCTCTTTTTCATAAAGCAAGTGATTTATCTTTAAGATAACTAGTAATTTTTTGTTTATTTTTTATCACATTATTATTGTAATTAGATAATTTCTTTGCAAATAGTGTTGTATCATAGTTTAGTTTTTGCATTCAAGCTATTCACTGGGAATTAGATAAATCTTCGTTGTTATGGTTAAAAATATAGGCAGTTAAACGATTAGATACTTTTGTTGTTTGTAAATCCAAACTTAATCATTGATGAAAAGTTTTTTTATCTTTCCAAAAAGAATTTACTAGTTGGCATTGTTTACTTACTAAAGTGTATCATTGTTTATATAAATCATCAATTGTTTTATTTTGTAATAAACTCTCGAGATCTCAATCAAATTTTTTTATCATATATGTGATATTATATTATCTTAGTGAATAATAGTAAGACAATAATAATTAATGAAGTAACAAAAAAAGATGAAATAATGAAATAAAATCATCATTGTTTTCAAATAGGTTGGTTTTTATATTGTTTTGCAATATTAAAAGTAGGAGTTTGTTGATAGATTCTTTCATAAGTTGGTTTGATAAGCTGTTGATCATTTTCTTGTCTATCAATAATTCTTAAACATTTTTGGACATCATCAATTATTTCTTCCACTTTGTCATAACGATATTTTTTATCTTGTGGTTTACAAGCAATACATCTAAAAATTAAATTTTCTAGACATACAGGAATAGTAGGATTATTGGAAATATTTAACATATCATAAATAAGAGGAAGTTTAATAATTCTGCTCTGATAATGGCCCTTTTCATCTTTAGCAAATATTTTATCATTGAATGGTCTTTCTCCCATAATCATTTCATATAAAATTATTCCTAATGAGAAAAAGTCATATTGGACAGATATTTTATAGTTATTATTAGTTTTAAGTAATAAAGCATCAGGAATAATATAAGGGGGAGTTCCATATAGATCATTTTCATTTGTAATGTAATTAATTTGTTGGTTTCTTAATGACTGTTTAGTTATTTCGATTACTGATGATATACCAAAGTCTAATATAGTTACATTTGATAAATTTTTATTTAACATAATGTTTTCTGGTTTTAAATCCCTATGAATAATACAATAATGAAAATTATGTAATGATTTTATTCCAATAAGTATTTTCAAAAATAAATTTAATGCAAGCTTGGGAGTTAAAGCTCCATGGGCTTGTAATAATTTTCTTAGACTAATCCCATCTGTATAATCCATGATGAAAACTTTGACATCATATTGGTCATTTTTAAAGTTAAATGTTTCATATGTTTGGATTAAGTTAGCCTTATTTAAAATTCGTAATGATGTTATTTCTTCTTGGGAAAATTTTTGTCAAAAGTTTTCATCACATTTATCAGGTTTAAAAATTATTTTAGCAGCATATTGTTTATCAGGATAATTTCTCATATGGACTTTATATATTTGTGAGTTCATTCCACCATATGAAATAAATTGATCAACAATATAGTCACGATTGAATAGTTTAGAACCTATGTCTAATGTATATTGTTTATTATTTTTCATAATAACTAATTGTTATAAATAAATTATTACAAATTTACATTTTTAGTAATTAGTTTTTTAATGGTGTCTGAGGTAATAGTAGGCGATTTGCATTGTGATGAGGAATAATATTTTACCACAAAATCCCTTAGAAAATAGTCATTAGTATTAGGATAGCGATATATAAAACCATTTTCATTATGTTTGTTATTATTAAAATACACATTAAACATAGTGTTTTGATAATTACCACCTTTAAGTAAAAAATTATCAATGACTATTGGAACCAATCTATTTATATTTCAACCAGAATCATCAATAGTTACTTTCTTTCAAGTATCAGGATCATCAATGTCACAATCACTATCTGGATCAAAAATTCATATTTGTGGAATAAGTTGGTTATCTTGACCTAGTTGATAAGACAATTCATATTGTCTTAAATGTTTACCATTAGTTGTTTGTTTTTGATCATCACTTAATTCATTAATAGCAAACTTAAGACCATAAAATTGTAATGGACCACAAAGAAATCTTAATTTAGTTTCAGTTTTACCATCAATGATATTTGTTGGTAATGGTGTATTTTTTTTAGTAATAGGATCAGTTTCCATGTCTGCTATTTTGTCATATTCATTAGCATCTTTGCCATAGACAAAAGCACTTTCATTATCAGGTTTATTGTTGTCTTCATCATTTATTATTCATCCACCAGACAATGAATAATTAATAATATTGCATAATTGACCTATAGTAATTGTGGCTTTAATCATATTTTCATCATAAGGAAGAAGTTGGTATAAATCAAAGTTAGTTATTTTATTGGTATTAACAATTTCATTTCTTATAGAATCATAATTACAAAAACTAATTGAGGTTGGGGGAATATCATTTTGTAATTGTTTATCAATCATATTGGTTCCAGATACTAATCCCTTTGTTACTCAAGCTCCTACTTTTTCTATAATAGTGTTAGAACAGTAATATTGATGACCTATAACAGCATTTCTAATACCAGTATATGTTAATTCAAAGTTACTATCATTTTCAATAATGGTTTGTGATAAGATATTTAAGACTATTTGTTTGCTAGCTGTATATTGGTTGATAGTTTTTTGCACTTGTTGATTAGGGTTATTTGCTTTAATGTTTGCTAATTCATTTTGGGCACTAGTAAATGCTAAATCTCTTTCTTGCTCATTATTGCTATTGGGGTCGTGATTTTGCAAATCAATCGTCACATCTTTTATTTGCATTTTAATGTTTTTTAATTTGTGACCAGCTATTGCATTATTATCATAAATAAATGTTGTATCTAAAAATGCCAATGCATCCGATCCTGCTTGACCAATTAAGATATTCTTTTTATTTTTGTTGTTATAAACACTTCCACAAACTTTTTCGTGACTATGACCAGTAATAATTACATCAATAGGCAAAGTTATTTCTTTTGCTAAATCAGCTGCTTCATTAGTAACATTACCATTTTCATCCATACTTGATGCAACATGGGATAAGATAATAAAACTATCAATGCTATGGTATCCATTCCCTTCTTGTTCTTTGCATAGATAATTGGCATAAACAACAGCAGGATTGTAATCCATAAAAGTAAAATATTTAGTAACCTCATCGTTTCCATCAGTTTTAGTTAGTTGAGTTGTTAGTCCAAATATACATATTTTCAAACCATTCAAATCAACTATTTTGTAAGGATCAGCCCATTTAATTCGTTGTTGATTTCAGAGATTGTAATCATGAATAAATTGATTACTATTTTCATCAATATCTCAAACTTTATCATAGTAATTGTTGTTAAGAATATTACAACCAATAAAATATTTACCTTGTGTTTGTGATGTTCTAGCTAAATTATCATATATTTCATAAGTTAGGTAATGATTTTCGGGAGATTCTCAATCAAATTCATGATTACCTATTGCAGAATAATCTATCCCCATATTTTTTAAAATTGGGAAAAAGTTTTGCCCATGGGTGCAAGAAGAAAAAGCATTACCTGAATTATTATCTCCAGCTGATAGAAATAAAGACCCAGGATAATTATCAATTGTTTGATAAACATCTCTAGTTAATCTAATTACTCCAGGGATATTAGATGATGTTT
Source organism: uncultured Ureaplasma sp. (assembly GCA_902766725.1). GTDB lineage: Bacteria > Bacillota_I > Bacilli_A > Mycoplasmatales > Mycoplasmoidaceae > Hennigella. Next base: position 21,492 of record CACXEQ010000008.1, on the reverse strand, counting down.
TTAAATCGCTATCTCCATATCCAGCAGCTGCTCCATGGATATCATTAATATTACAAATATGTATTTCATTATTTTTAGCACATGAAATGTTGATGAAAATGCATAAATTTGCAATTAAGCATGGACATAAAAATGAAAATAGGCTTTTTATTAATTTTTTCTTCATGATATTGATATTATATTAACAATATGTTAAATGTTAGATGAATAAGTTAATTTTTATATAATTAATTAGTTAGGTTGTTTTTTTATTTCCTAACAATAATAAGAGGAATAAGTAATTTATATGTTTGCGATTTTTGTCACTGGTGGAAAACAATACAAAGTAGAAATAAATGATGAAATTTATGTAGAAAAGCTACCTAATAAAAAAAATGACAAAGTCATTTTTGATAAAGTTTTGATGGTAGATGATAAAATTGGTACACCTTATTTACCTACATGTAAAGTTGTTTGTGAGATTTTAAAAGAAGGTAAACAAAAGAAAATTATTAACATTAAACATTTGCCACACACACATCATACACGTAAATCTGGCCATAGACAACCATACACAAAATTGGTTGTAAAAGAAATAATTAGTTAATGATTATTATTAAAATTACTAAAACATCTATTAGTTTATCAGGACATAGTAATTTTGCTAAAAAGGGTAGTGATATTGTTTGTGCTGGTGTATCTGCAATATTTTTTGGTTCATTATTATCATGATTTAATAAAAAAGATATAAAAATACATAGATCAAACAAAAATAATAGAATTGATTTAGTTCTAGTTAATAACAATAAATTTAATCTAATAAAAATTGCTTTAATGGTAAAACAACTTAAACAATTAGCAAAGAATTATAAAAACTTCATTAAAATTAATAATATGGGAGAATAACTATGATCAAATTTAATTTACAATATTTTGCAAGTAAAAAAGGGGTAGGTTCTACAAAAAATGGTCGAGACTCTAAACCTAAAATGCTTGGAGCAAAAAAAGCAGATGGTCAAGTTGTTAAAACAGGACAAATTATTTATCGACAAAGAGGAACAAAAATTTTTGCTGGTACAAATGTTGGTATTGGTAGAGACCACACATTATTTGCAAAAGCAAATGGTATTGTAAAATTCTGTGCTTTTGGAAAAAATAAAAAACGCGTGGATATTGTTCCATCTAAAAAATAATTTTATTTCTTTATGGTGCCGAAGATCGGAATCGAACCAACAACCTACTGATTACAAGTCAGTTGCTCTGCCTGTTGAGCTACTTCGGCATTATTGTTTTAATGATTATATAATATAAAAATATAAAATGAATTATGTTAACTAAAAAAATTATCTAGATTAAATTATTTATCATTTAAATATGTTATTAAAAAAAATTATCAATTTTTCATTTATTACATCTCTTGTTTTAACAATTTTTTCTTTCTTTTCTTGTAATTCTGGAGGTCGTAAAATTGTTGTACCAAATTTAGATGATAATGTATATTATTCAAATAATGGTGAACTTCAAGAACAATGTTATTTTTATGTTGATAATAATTCAGTATCACCAGATGATTGATTTATTTCATCATACTATTTTGATGGTAATAATCAAAAAAAAGAATGTAAAAATTTTTCTATATCATCATATGGAAGAGTTTCATGAACAAATTTAGAAGAAACTACATACTATATTACCATCATTGCTATTTTTGATAAACTATATTATTTCAATAATAACCTAAAAATAAATATCAAAAATGATTATCATTTACAAGGAGATATACTTACTTATCATGATGCAGATATATCACAGTTTACTCCAGTAATTGGTCCAAAATGATCTCTTCTTAATAAAGAAGGCGAAGAAGTTGTTGATGAAGATAATCCTATAGTTTATGATATTAATTTGGGTTGATGATCTGGTATTGAAATTAATATTGATACTGGAGTAATACACTTTACTCCATCCATTTTTGAAGGAGCTTATCCATACTATGTGACAGCCCTTTATAAAGATAAAAAATATGTTTCTAGTTCATGTTATATTTATGTTTATCGTAGTAGTAATTTCCTTTTTCAAAATATTGATGATAAAACATGTTCTGTTACTACCAATCCAAATATTGACAAAGATTCTTTTAATAAAGAATTATATATACCTCCTATATATAAAGGCAAAACTATCGTTGCTATAGGTAATAATTTTTTATCTGGTTGTGTTAAATTTAATTCTCCAATATTATTTCCTGAGACTATTACAAAAATTGGAAATTATTTCATGAATAAATGTTCAAATTTTAATCAAGTTATTACTTGGCCCAAATCAATTGATCATATAGGGCATTTTTTTATGCATGATTGTTATAGTTTTAATAATGCTGGTCAAGATTTTAAAATACCTGATTCAATTGTTAAGATAAAAAATTATTTTTTGGCTAATTGTTTTGATTTTAATGTACCTATATTATTTCCAATTAATTTGCAATCAATTGGCACACACTTCTTAAATTCATGTCTAAATTATAATTATTCTCTTACATTCCCAAAAACATTAAAAACGATTGGTGCATATTTTTTGTCCAATTGTGAATCATTTAATTGTGAATTGGAATTACCAAATCATTTAACTGATGTTGATACTTTATATTTTATGTATGAATGCAAATCATTCACTAATAAAATTTATATTAATTGTGCCATAACATCCCTCATTATTAAAGAATATGAAACAAATTTCACTTGTTCAACTAGAGAACCAGATGCTTTGTGCTATATTAATGGAATACAAATACTTGGATTAAACAGAGTAGTGTTTAAACAAAAGTTTCCTAATATAGTGGGTTCTGTATCTGATAATAATTGTTATAGAAAATTAATCTAACTTTCATCAACTGAATTTCGAATATAGTAATATAATTTGTTGCTTTCAGCAGTTGTTAGACTACTATTAGTTTTTGTAAACATACCATTAGTTGGTAGTAATATTTCATTTAAATCTGGACAACTAAAGAATTTTACCCCTTTAGCATTATCACATATCTCAAGTAAACTACATCCATAAAACATGCGGAAGCATGATCTATCAGCTAATCTAACAGCTTTTATAATTGGTGGTTCCATTAATGTTACACAATTAGCAAACATCATTTCATAACAAAAGCTTGCTAATCTTAATGCTGGTAATGTTTTGATACAAGGTAATATTTTTTGGCGAGTATTTTGCAAACTTTGACAATTATAAAACATACGAGAATAGCAACCCATTTTTAATTCTGTTGCTGGTAAATTTGGTGGTGAAGTTAATCTTATACAATCCTTAAACATTTGAGAGTAACAATCTTGGTTTAATTTATCAGCATTTAAATTAGGAGAAGATATAAGTTTTTTATTGTTTTCAAACATACTTTTATAACATGCTACTGATAATTCAGAAAATGATGATAAAAAGTTTAAAGAAACATTAACTATATCTGATCCATAAAAAAGTCTATAAAAACAATAATCGCACATTGTGGGGAACATTTCTTCATATCGTGTGTCACCACATAGTAAACTTTTGATATCACCACTAATTTCAGCTTCTCCATTAATAGAAAAAGATGTATATTGTTTTTCAGAATGACTTCATCCATTTGGGTTATTACCTTTTAGATAAATTTTTTCAGACGGTTGAATATAAATAGGAGTATTGACTGTATCATGAAATGGTGCCTCAGGATTATCTTCAAAATAGTTAAATCAATTTATTTTATCAATTGAATATTGTAAATCAACTTCATTTGAACCAAAAGTATTGATATTTAGATAACAATTTGTGCATCCAGCAGGGGCAATTTTAATTTCATATTGATTATTTTCATTATTAGTACAACTAACAATATTAGGAATACATCCAATCGCAAGTAATGTCAAAAGACATGATGATGTAATTTTTTTAATAAACATAATCATAAATATAATATTATGTGTAATATTTTATTTAGTTATATTATATTTATAAACAATAATATTTCTGTATAATTCTAAAAAGAGGAATATTATGGGAAAAGCAAAAGTTGATCAATCAAAGTGTATTGGTTGTGGTGCATGTACTGGTGTTTGCCCACAATCTGCTATTACTATTAATGCAAATGGAAAATCTGTAATTGATCCTAACAAATGTGTAGGTTGTGGTGCATGTGCTGGTGTATGTCCAGCTCAAGCGATTAAAGTTGAATAATATAATTTTAAATTTTTAAAAAATGATACATCTATATGATGTGTATCATTTTTTACTATCATATGCAAAAAAATATTTTTCACATTCATGATCATTGCTGTCATCACTCTCAAAACACATTAAACAAAATTATTCATTATTCTCTTATCCATGGGTATAAAAAATTATATTTTACAGAACATTGTTATTGTAATGTTGATTGTGTTTTACAAACACGCCGACCAACAATTACTGAAATTAAAAATTTAAAATCATTAATTGCTTTTTACAATAAAAAATATGCTAATAAATTACATATCTATTTTGGATACGAAATTGAGTTCAATAAACAAAATCAATGATATTATGAACAATTAATTAGAGATCCATATGCTGATTTTTTAATTTTTGGTAATCATTTCTATGGAGATATTTTCAAAATGCATTATCCTCTTCCATTAGTAATGAATTGCACAAAAAGCATTAATAGATTGTTAGAATATAAGACTAATCAAATTGCTGGAATGAAAAGTGGGTTATTTAGTTGGATTGCTCATCCAGATATATTTCTTAATTCTTATCAAAAATGAGATAAAAATGCTATTGAATTGTCTTTGAGCATTATTCAATGTGCCTATAAATATAATTTAATATTAGGTTTTAATGTAAATTTTCCTAGTCCATTTAATAGCAAGAATAAATGGCATTATCCAGTAAAACAATTCTGAAATTTAGTTAGTAAAACAAATGTAAAAGTTTTAATTGAATCTGATTCACATGATATGCATACAATTAAACAAGAATGATTAAATAATGCATACAAATTAGCTATTTCATATGGCCTAGGTAATAATTTGATTTCAAATATAAAACTAAAATATTTATCTAAAAAACCAGAATTATTTTTGTATGAAAATAAAATGTTAAATAATAACATTAAGATGCTAATAAGAGATATGATAAAAAATAAAATACATGTAAATAAAGTTTCAAGAAATGATAATATAGCTAAAATAATTAGAAAATTTAATACAAGATTTGTCAATACTTGTTATTTATTTGCTTCTAAATCATTAATTAAGCAAATTGCAAGTACAAATGCATTTAGAATTGATTACACAATGTTTTCATATAAAAAAATTATTAATTCTTATATTAAAATAGCAAACACAAAATAATTATTTTGATATAATAAATATTCATATATTTATTATGAAAGGAAAATGAAATGGCATATATTTCTAATAAAGAAAGAGATTCTTTGATAAAGAAAACTTTTAACAGTTATACAGCAAGAAAAATAATAATTATTTTTGAAGTTATTTTACTAATTGCTTACATTGTTATGTCTTTTTTATCATTCTATTGATGAAAAAAAGATATTGATGCTAGTGTTGAAACTAAATGAGCATGATTTAAAGATGGGGATAATTTTGATTTTACTCTATTAGGATGAATAATGCTTTCAGCTGGGATAGTTGCTGCTATTTTAGGAATAGCAAGTATTATTCTTATTTTTACAATTAAATCACCAGATAAAATCAGGCAAGTTATTAATAAACTTGATTCTTCACCACTTCCAGGGGTAAAAGGTCGAGTTAGTAAAAGATCATCTACTCATTTAAAAGCCAGAAGAAGACTTTCTTAGTTTTTTTCCAAAACAGATAATAGAAAAGACCAATAATTGTTGGTCTTTTTCTATTTTACTAATGTATTTATACCTATATAATAATCACAATTAAATAATGGAATATTTTTAGCATTTGGACAATAGGCATTAAATAAATCTCAAAAATCTTTTTTGTGATGTGGGTATGTCAAATGAGCTATTTCATGATAAATTATGGAGTAAATGTATTGTTTAGAATATTGCATAATATAAGCATTAAAATTAATTGTTCTAGTAGATGATTCACAATTAGCAAGTGTAATCGATCTATAACCACAAGAAAATCAAACTTTCCCAAATTTACCTGACAAATTCAATTTTAATAATTCATCTCTCAACATAGTTGGAAAAAATAATAAAGCATATTTTTTATAAAAATTTATTATTATTTTTTTTATTTCATCTTTATTTTGGACATATAAAGTTAGTTTATTATTTGTAAATGTAAACGTCGATTGTTTAGCATAAATTACTGATGCATCTATTAAATCACCCAAAAAAAGTACTTTATTAAAATTATTAATATTTAAACTAGTATTAGGTAATTTGTAATAATAATTATTCTTAATAAAATTTTTGATTTTTTCTTTGGATAGTCATCAATTAGCTAATACTACCAACATGTGTAATTTGTAATCATAATGGATAGATAATATGCTTTTTTTTATTTGAATAATTTTATATATTATTAATCCATTTTTGCAAAGAAAAGAATCATAACTAATTTTTGTATTATTAATTGATAATATGATTTTTTCATCCATATAAATTTATCATAGATAAAATAAAAAAAATTTTTTATGGATTTATATGTTATTAATTACATTAATAATTATTTTGGAGTCTCTGGTGATTTATTCTGCATTTAATTTTATATTTAGCAATTATTTCATCTAATTTAAAACCTAATTTAAATCCAAAAATTAAAAAACTTTTATATCATGTATAACATTTTTTTCTATTTGTAATATTACTGATTGTAGAGAATAATTTAATAAGATATTTTGTAATTTGATTGTTATTTTTAAATTTTTTTTGGTTAGTAATGTTAAAAATACTATTTATTTTGTAATAAATACCTAAAGATGTAATAAAATGGATAACATCAACATATTCCTCCATGATAATACCATTACTTGAGGCATGTTTATAACTTCAAAATTTAAATGATCTAATTTCATTAGCACATTCAGCTAATTCAACATACAAAGCCACCTGTAAATCCAACCTATTTTTTAAATAGGATGCATGATGTTTTTTATGAATTTGTTGATCTAGAATTGCTTGTAATTTAAAAATTGCTTGCAAATTTATGTTCATTAAAATTATGCTTGCTTTTTGCAAACACTTTCGACAATTTTTTTAAATTCATTTTCATTATGAATAGCCAATTCAGACAACATTTTTCTATTTATTTCAATTTTATTTTTCTTTAAATTGTGTATGAATGTTGAATAACTATAACCATATTTACTAACAGCAGCATTTATTCGTGCTATTCATAATTTTCTAAATGTTCTTTTTTTAAGTTTTCTGCCTTTAAAAGCATAACGTGATGATTTAGTTACTGTTTGATAGGCAACTTTATAAGATGTGTGCCTAGATAACCTAGAACCTGATGCAGCTTTTTTAATAGATTTTCTATATCTTCTTGTTGATGGTCCACCTTTTACTCTCATAATGTATCTCCTTAGTTATGTAATGTTTTGCTTAAATTTTTAGCATATGTAGCATTTAAAATACCGTCTTTTCTTAAATGTCTTTTTTGTTTATGGGTTTTATTATGTGCTAAGTGACTTCTAAAAGCATGTTTATGTTTTAATTTGCCACTAGCTTGTTTAGATAGTCTTTTAGCTACAGCTCTTTTAGTTTTTGCTTTAATTTTTGCCATATTTTACCTCACTATTTTTTAACAATTGTTGCTTCATAAGCAATAGGACTCATTTGTTTTAATTCGATTGCCACCTTACCATTTTGCTCAATTAATTTTAAAAAATCATGATAAATTTTAAAAATTAATTCTTTTCTAGTTGCAATTCTGCCAAAAGTCATAACCTTAAATTTTATTTGATAGCCATTTTCTAACCATTTTTTAACTTTATTAGCTTTTCACAGTAAATCACCAACATCCGTTTGTGGTTTTACTTTAATTTCTTTAACTTTAATTACGGTTTGGTTTTTTTTGTTTTGTTTTTGTTTACGGTTTAATTGATAGATAAACTTTCCATAATCAATTATTTTGCAAATTGATAATTTGCCAGTTTTTTTTCCAGAAACAAAAAGAACTAAATCTAACCCTTTTTCTTTGGCTAATTTTCTAGCATTATTAGTGCTCATAATACCTAAATTATTACCATTTTCGTCTACGACTAGGATTTTGCTATCTTTTATTTTTTCGTTTTTAAGATATTTATTTTCCATTAAACTTCCTTGTGAATCATATTACTTTTGTAAAGAAGTATGTTAATAATAAAGACAAAGCCTTCAACCTATCACTATCATTAAGCAATCAGGTGTGTTTAATAACTACTTTCTTTATAATTTAATTTTATATTAAAAAGTAATTTTTCCAACAATTATTTTAAACTAGTTAAACAATAACAATTAGATAAATATATTAAAAACTTTTTATCAACGAATTTTAAACAAGGAAATTTTTAAGCATTTCCCCCTCACCAATGCAAATGAATTAATGGTAAAGCATCACAACCAAGACCAACAATTAAGCAAATTAGTGAAATAATAAGACATGTTCAAAACATATAATGATAAAGTTTACTACTAGCAACTTGGTTAATACCTATAAACCATGCTGTTAATAAATATATTAATGGAATAGCACATGGAAAAATAGCAATTCAACAAAAAACTGTTCCACAGTGTGTTAATGTAAATCAATTATTAGCGATAATTGGCCCTTCATTAGGATATTTAACATAAACAGGGTACAATTTAGCAACAACTAAAGATGCAACAACAATAATAGTTGCCATAATTACTAATTCCAAACTTCAAATAATTGCTAAACCATTTTTATTACGTAAAAATAAACCAATTTTTTCATTTAATTTATTGGATTTGTTTTTAAAAAGTTTATTAGGTTTTTTGGTATTAGTAAAACGCTCAAAATTAATTTTTTCTTTGGAAGCTTTTTCTATTATTTTTTTATCAGCATCAAGTTTAATTTGAGAAGCAATATTTTGTTTGGCTGCATGCATTGTACTAGTAAAATTACCTAAATTTTTATTAATATCATCTGTTTGGGTTGCGCCAAATTGTAGATGTTGTTCTTTAGCTTGATTTGCTAGTTTTTCACCAGTATTATCATTATTGTCTAAATTATTTTTTATTTTTTTATCATCCATATTTTCTCTATATACTAACTATATAAAACTATAATTTATTCTATATAATTTTACTTAATAATTTTAATTATTTATGAAATATATTGTCGACATTGTAAAACGATATGGAATAAATTCTGATGATTTAGAGCTGTATGGTAATTACATTGCCAAACTAAAAAATGGTTTAATTAATAACAAAAATAAATATGGTAAGTTAATTTTGGTTAGTGCAATTAATCCTATTACTTTTGGTGAAGGAAAGACAACAATTAGTATCAGCTTAGTAGATGCTTTAAATAGAATTGGTAAAAAAGCTATCGTTGCTTTACGTGAACCATCAATTGGACCATGTTTTGGTTTAAAAGGAGGAGCAACAGGAGGTGGTAAAGCAAGCATCATCCCTTGTGAACAAATTAATTTGCACTTCACTGGTGATATTCATGCTATTACAACAGCAAATAATTTAATTTCAGCTGTTATCGATAATGAAATTTATCAAAAATCTAATTTAAGAATAGATCCTAAAAAAATAATTCATGCTCGTTGTTTAGATATGAACGATCGTAGTCTTAGACAAATAACTTTACAATTAGATAAAAATACATCATATAAATCTCGCTTTGATATTACTTCTGCATGTGAGTTGACGACTATTTTATGCTTAGCAAAAAATAAAAATGATTTTGTAAATAGATTAAATTCTATGGTTGTTGCTTATGACTATGACAATAAGCCGGTTACTGTCAAAAAATTGAAAATTACTAATGCAATTTTAGCAATTATGGATAAATGTTTTTATCCCAATATTGTCCAAACTAAAGAAGGTAATATGGCCCTCATCCATGGTGGACCATTTGCTAATATTTCAGTTGGTGTATCTAGTTTTATAGCAACAAGTTTAGGGTTGAATTATTGTGATTATTTGGTAACAGAAGCTGGATTTGGTTCTGATCTAGGAGCTGAAAAATTTTTAAATATTTTATGTCAACAGAATAAAATTAAACCTGCTTGTATTGTTTTAGTAGTAACAATTAAATCAATTTTTTTGCATGGTAATGAGAATTTTGATAAAGGTTTAGAAATTTTATCAACTCACATTAATCATTTAAAACATTACAATATTCCTTTTATTATTGCTATTAATCAACATCTTTATGACAATAAAAAACATTTACAAAAATTAATTTCTTTTATTAAAACAAACAGAGTTATGTATAGCTTAAACACTGGTGCTTTGAAAGGTTCAATTGGTAGTGTTGATCTTGCTAATAAAGTAATTACTCTTACTAAAATAGAACAACCCAAAATAAAATTCTTATACAAATTAACCGATTCATTAGAAGTTAAAATAGCTGCAATAGTTCAAAATTGTTATGGTCTGAATAAAATAATTTATTCTCCTAAAGCAAAATCATTATTGAAGAAATATAATAACAAAAAATTTTATGTTTGTATTTCCAAGCAACCAAATAAAATTCCAACTGGTTTTATTAATAACAAACCTGTAGTTTGTATTAAAGATATGTGGATAAATTATGGTAGCAAATTAATTATTGTTCTATGTGATAAAGTATTTAGAATGCCAGGATTACCTAAAAATCCTCGTGCTAAATCATGAAAATAGATTATTTTAAAAATAAAAAATGAATGATAGGTGTATCAGGTGGACCTGATTCTATGGCTTTATTAGACATGTATAAGGATAAAATTGTTGGTGTATGTCATGTTAATTATCATAAAAGAAAAGATAGTGATTATGATCAACATTTAGTTCAAAATTATTGTTCATTACATCATATTCCATTAGCAATTTTAAATGTTAAACATCAACAATATGTATCAACTAAAATTCATAATTTTCAAGCTAATGCTAGAAAAATTAGATATGATTTTTTTGTAAAATGTTCCAAAAAATTTAAAACAAAAAATTTATTAATTGCACATAATTTAAATGATTTTTTAGAAACTGCTAAAATGCAAGAAAAAAGAAGAAGTAGGAATTTTTATTATGGGATTAGAAAATATTCTACTTACAATAATTTATTTATCTATCGACCATTAATAACAAAAATTAAAGATGATTTAATTAATTATTGTCAAAAAAATAATATTGAATATGCTATTGATTCATCCAATGCACTGAATATTTATGAAAGAAATATTGTTAGAAAACAATTGAATAAATTATCAAAAAAACAATTATTGTCACTTAAAAAAAAGTACGATGCAAGAAACAAAAAAATGGCAAAAACGGAAGAAAAAATATTAGCCCTTTTGACTATTTGAAAAAAACATGATTTTAGTAATAAATGTTTAATCAGTTTCAATTTATCATCAACTGAATTTGATAATTTAATTTATATGTATCTAAAAATAAATAATATAACTAATATTAATCATAGTAAAATATTATTGATTAAAGGTTTTATATTCTCTAAAAAAGTTAATCAAGGACTTAGAATTGAACATAACAAATATTTGTTGAAAATAAAGTCTAAACTTTATATTAAATCTTTTAATTAAGTGGTGATTAAGTTGTCTAAAGTATTAGTTAAAGAATTAATTGAGCAATTCAATTTTAAAATAATTCATAATGGTGATATACAAAGCAATTACCTAACTGGTTTAAGTTTAATGCGATTTGGGTTGCTACTAATTCATGTTAAAAATAGAAAATTTTTTTTGAATAATAAATATAAAAATATTGTTTATTGTGGTTCATTTGAAAACAAGTACTTAATGTCCCTTTCTTATGAACAATTAAAAAAAATTGCTAATAAAGTTAATGAATTTCAACCAACATTTATTTTATTTAATTCATCTTTCACATTGCAACAATGTAAACAAATAGCAAAAACATTTAAAAACACAAACATTACTATTGCTCACACAAATATGCGAACCCAAAACATATATTTGGAAGTAATTCCATGGATTGCAAGAAAATTAGCTCCTATTTCCCAACTTCATGCTGCACTATTATCTATTTTTGGTGTAGGTGTTTTAATATATGGTAAATCTGGTGTTGGCAAATCTGAAACTGTAATGGAGTTAATTAAATTAGGTCATTTACTTGTTGGTGATGATGCAATTGATGTTTATAATTTTGGTTCTTCATTATTTGGTAAACCAAGTAAAGCAGCTAGACATTTTGTTGAACTTAGAGGTTTGGGAATATTGAATATTGAAAAAATGTATGGGAGACAAACTACTCTTGATTGTTCTGAAATTAATATGGTTGTTAATTTAGTGTATGTAGATAAAAATTTAACAAATCTTAATAAATTCAAAAGAATCAATGATGCTATTTATTACAAATCTATTAGAGGGGTTAAAGTTCCTACATATGATATTCCAATTATTGCTGGCAGACAATTATCTACATTAATCGAATCAGCTGTTATCAATTTTAAGTCTAAGATCAATAATTATGATGCATGTAAAGATTTTTGACAAAATTATAATAATGTTGTTAAAATAAAAAATAATCATGATTAATTTTCTTAGAAACACTCCTGTTCCTGATTGACATACACCATTACAAAGAGGTAGTGGTTCATGACTTTATCCATTAATGATCTTGCTTGGTTTTGTTTTTGCAATAATTTTTACAAGTTTAAAAATTAAAAAAAAATATAAACTATCTTTAGATCCTTTTTATTGATATGTAGTGATTGCTGCTCCTATTGGCATATTAGGGACAAATTTTGGTTCATGTGTTTTAGGTCCAGGTCCTGGAAAAGCATGAGATCATTTTTGGACAGACTTTGGTGCTGGTTTAGCAGTTGAATGAGGAGTATTATTTGGTGCAATTGTTGGTCTAATATATTTTCCAATCACTTTAAGATCAAAAAAATATTGAGTAAGAGATGAATTTGGCTCTCAACCAGTTGTAAGAATGCCAAGCTTATTATTGTATTTAGATGCTTTAGGCCCATGTGTTTTATTAGCACAATTTTTAGGCAGATGAGGGAATTATTTTAATCAAGAGGTATATGGGACAATAGTAGAGGATGGTTCAGCATTATCTTGATTCTTGTACAAAGTTCTACCTGGAATGTATATAGATGGGCAATGACGCCAACCACTTTTTTTATGAGAGGGATTAGGAAATTTAGCAATGTTTCTTATTTTATATTTTGCTATTGAAGAATTTAGGTATAGAAAAGCTGGAGATTTAGCAGCAAGTTACTTTGGTTGGTATGGCTTATTTCGTTTATGTTTAGAACAGTTGCGAAACTCAGATTATTTTTCATATAAATCAATAGTTCTTTCAGCTATTTTTATGTGCTTTGGGATATGTTTTATTATTTTGAATCATTTATTTTCTAAGAAATGACGAAAAATTAACTTTATTAATTGGTTTATTTATATTTTCCACAAATTAGAAAATAGTAAAAAAAATACTTCAACAAATAATAATAATATTAACTATCACCGATCTAATGAAGAAATGTTATACTATTATAGATATTAGTTTATGGGTCTTGAAGTAGAAGTTGTTGGTGAATCAAATAAGTTTGATGTAATAGTCATTGGTGGTGGAATGGCCGGAATGATTGCTAGTTCTGTTGTTACACAAGCAGGTTTAAAGGCGTGTTTTTTAGAAAAAGAAGTACCTGGTGGTAAATTAATGTTTATAGATAAAATTCATAATTTCTCTAATTATTCTGAAATCAATGGAAAAGATTTAGCATTATCTATTTTTAAGAAAGTTACTGAAGAAATTAAAACTGTTTATATATATGGCGATGTACAATCAATGAAAGTAAATAATAATAAATTTTTTTTATTTACTAAAGATGGCCAAATATGAGAATGTAAAGCCATAATTATTGCGACTGGAACTATTATTAAGAAACTTACTGTACCTGGCGAAGATGATTTTTTTAATCATGGTTTAAGTTATTGTGTTTCATGTGATGCTATATTATCTAAAAATAAAAAAGTTGTTTTGATTGGTAGTGTTGTTCACTTAGATATTTTAAAAAAATATGCAAAAGAAGTTATAGTTCTGCCTGCTAATGAAGTTGCCAAATTTGTCGGAACTGATTGCTTAAAAAAAATTATTAAAAAAGACGGGATGGAAGTTTTGTGTGATTTTGCTTTTATTGAAAATGGTTTTGAATCAATTTTAAATTTTTTACTTCCAGAAGTGAAATTGACGCCATTGAATGAAATAATTGTTGATAATAAAATGACGTCTAGTTATAATGGCATCTATGCATGTGGTGATTGTACTAATAGTAGCATAAAAATGCTAAATTCTGCTATGTCTCAAGCAGTAATTGCAGCTAATTCTGCTATTGAATATATCAAATCAAAAAAATGGTAAAAAAAGATTATCCAACATTTAGTCTACAAATTAAAAATGAGATTGTAAAACAAATATGACCAGTTTGTTGTCTTAGAGCAATGTTGTCAAGTTTTATTACCAATAAACTTATAATTGTTTTAACAAACGAATCTACTATTTGAAGATTATCTAGTCAATTTCGCTTTATCATTGATTTTATTTACCAAAATTTAAAGGCATTATACAATTGCAAAATTATTAAGAATTATTCATCAATTTCAACTAATAATAGTGGTCAGTCAAATTACATTGATATTTATGCTGATTTTGATCAAATTAGAGATGATTTGTTATTAGAAAAGAAACATAAGCAATTTTTAAAAAAATTATGTTGTAAAAAAGCTTATATTGCTGGAGGTTTTTTAGCTTGTGGGTCAATTAGTTCACTTGAATCAAATTATTATCATTTAGAATTTCATAGTAGTAATTATAAATATTTGCTTTTTGTTCAGAAAATTCTCTTATCATTCAATATTTATCCTGTCTTAACAAAGCATTTTTCTAATCAGTATATTTTGTATATAAAAAAATCAGAGCAAATTTCTGATTTTCTTAAACTGATTGGTTCTGTTCAATCTATGATGTTATTTGAAGATCGTAAAATAACAAAAGATTTTAACATGAATGTTACAAGATTAAGTAATTTGGATATTAGTAATATTAATAAAGCTACCCAAGCAGGAGTGAAACAGGTTAAACAAATTAAAGTGATTATGCCATTATCTATTTATCAATTACAATCTAAACCATTTAAGTGTTTTTGCCAACTACGATTAAATAATCCAGCTAGTTCATTAAAAGAATTAGTAAATTTAATGAACAACAAATATAATATTAAAATAACTAAATCTGGTTTAAACCATCTAATAAGAAAAATAAATAATATTTATATTAATAGTAAAAAGGAGAAATAATATGAAATATACTTATAAACCACAAAATGTATGCTCAATTAAATTTATAGCTGAAATTGAAAATAATATAATAATTGATTTTATTATAGAAGGTGGTTGTCCTGGCAATACTAAAGCTGTATGTCAATTAATTAAAGGGAAAAAAGTAAATGAAGTTATTGATTTATTAACAGGAATTGATTGTAGAGCTAAAGGGACAAGTTGTCCTGACCAAATATCAAAATTTTTGCAGACAATTAAATAGATTACATTACTATAGTAAAATAGGACAATTAGATATGATAGAAAAAGTATATTTAACATCTGAATCAGTTGGAAGAGGTCATCCAGATAAAATATGTGATGAAATAGCTGATGCAATTTTGGATTGTTGTTTAAGACGTGATCCTAATTCTAGAGTTGCATGTGAAGTATTTGCTAATAATAGATTAATTGTTATTGGTGGTCAAATAACAACAAAGTGTTATGTTGATGTGGTTCAAGTTGCATGAAGCATTCTTAAACCACTTGGTTATAACGAAAATGATTTTTCTATTATTTCTAATATTAATAGTCAATCACCTGACATAGCTGAGCAAGTAAACAAGAGTAAAACTCAATTAGGAGCAGGTGATCAAGGAATAGTTTTTGGATATGCTACTAATGAAACAAAACAATATCTTCCCCTAGCATATGTTTTAGCTAATGAAATACTAGTTACTATTGATAAATTAATTCCTTCTAAACTAAATTATTGTAAATACGATATGAAATCACAAGTTTCTTTATTTCAATATAAAAATAATTTTCTTATAGATAGCATAGTTGTTTCTATTCAACATGCCCATGATGCTAATCTAATTTTTTTACGTAATGATATTAAAACATATTGTATTGAACCTATTTTAAAGAAATATCATCTTTTTTCAAAAAATATTAAGTATTTTATTAATAAAAATGGTAAATTTATTATTGGCGGTCCAATAGGTGATACAGGTCTAACTGGAAGAAAAATCATTGTTGACACATATGGTTCTATTGCTCATTGTGGTGGTGGAGCATTAAGTGGAAAAGATCCAACAAAAGTTGATAGATCTGGAGCATATTTTGCAAGATATATAGCAAAAAACATTGTCGCTGCCAAACTTGCTGATAAATGTGAAGTTCAATTATCATTTTGTATAGGTGAACCCAAACCATTGAATATTTGTATTGATTGCTTCAATACTAACAAAATCGCTATTAATAAGCTTTATCAAGCTGTTAAATCATCTTTTAATTTCGATTTATATAATATTATTAAACATTTAAATTTACAAAAACCTATTTACTTACAAACAAGTATTTTTGGTCATTTTGGTAAAAATAATTTACCATGAGAAAAGTTAGATAAAGTTAAAATTTTGAGGAAAAGTATATATGCAAGATAATGATAAAATGATTGATAAAATTTTAAATAAAGAATTTAAAAGAGCAATTTTGGCTGGTTATGATGCTTATGATGTTGATGCTTTTTTTGATTCAGTAATTGAATATTTAAAAAATATTAATTCTAATGACAAAACTTTTATGGACGAAATTAATAAGTTACAAAATGAAAAAAAACAATTACAAGAAGAATTAGATATTAAAACACGTGAACTTTCAGAAAAAAATAAATTAATTAAGCAATTACATGATGAAGGTTATAGTAATATTCATACTAATAGACGTATATCTAATTTGGAAGAAAAAATAAATAAGTAAAAGAATTATGGAACAAAATACTAATAAAAAACTTTTAAAATCTACCGCTAGAAAAATAAAAGAACCAGATTTTTCTAAAGAAATTATTATTACTAGATTAAATGCTACAAAAGAAGCTGTAAAATGACATTATCAAAATTTAAAAAAGAGTTTTGGAGATAAATTAAGTGAACAAGAAATATGAAAAAGAATTAATGCCTTAATTTTAAGAGATAATGTTTTTAATGAAGCAATGAAGATTTTAGTTTCTTGTTGTGAAATCAATATTGACCCAGATGAACTAAAAAATGTTACACAATTTGTTAAAGAAACAAATAAAAATTTACCAAATATAAATCCCCAATATTTTGAAGTAATCGCTCGACGAATGATTGAAAGGCAATTAATCTTTGACATGGTTGAAAAAGCATGAAATATTACTGTTACAGATGAGGAAGTAAAACAAAATATTAATGATTATTACAAAAGAACTAATCAACCAGTGAGAGATATTTTAAATAATGAAAAAACAATGAAGCAAATAAAAGCTTCTTTACTTGTTCAAAAATTAACAGATGAAATTTGCAATAAAATAAAATGAAGAGCAGATTGAGATGCAATCAAAAAATCTGCTGCTCAATCGAAAGTAGAAGCAGAAAAAAATAATCAAAAAAGTTAAATTTTTTTATTTTTGTTTCTTTTAATTGTGCATTGGCAACCATCTAATTGGTAATTACAATCACACATTATTTCTTGGTATGATTGTGAATGCAAACATGTTGCACAAGTTTTAGGTGCGTTTGTAGCATAAACTATTTGACCACAATTAGAACATTTCCATGCTACAACTTTTTTTCTATTAAATAATCTTTTTTCCTTTAATAATTTAGCTAATTGAATAAATCTAGCTTCATGAGCTTTTTCAATTTCTGCTACATTAGTAAATAGTTTAGCGATAGTATTAAAGCCTTCTTTTTTAGCCTCATCAGCAAATTTTTTGTACATACTAGTTCATTCTACATGTTCCCCATTAGCTGCATCCAATAAATTGTTGAGTGTTTGTTTAGAATCATTAATCAATTTAAATCAAATTTTAGCATGTTCTTTTTCATTATCAGCAGTTTCAATAAAAAATTTGGCAATTTCATTAAAACCATCTTTTTTAGCTTGACTTGCATAATATGTGTATTTATTTCTTGCTTGACTTTCACCAGCAAAAGCAGTTTGTAAATTTTTATATGTTTTGGATTTAATAAATTTATTATTTTTTTGCATTTTTTTACCTCTTCTTTTAATTAATTATAATTTAATATTTTTAGTATAAATATGATATATAGAAAGTTATATTATATGAAAATTCATGTAGTATTATATGAACCAGAAATTCCTCAAAATACAGGAAATATTGCTCGTACATGTGTAGCATTTAATATTGTCTTGCATCTAATAAGACCATATGGATTTATTTTGTCAGATAAAAAATTAAAAAGAGCAGGTGTTGATTATTGAAAATATTTAAAATTATATCAACATGATTGTTGAAATGATTTTATAAAAATCTTAACTAGAAATGATTGCTTATATTTTTTTACAAGATATGGCAAAAAGAATTTATATAATATTAAAAATATAAAAAATAAATACAAAAACATATATCTTATTTTTGGTAAGGAATCAATTGGATTACCTAAAGAAATTTTACTTAATAACATAAATAATTGTTTACGAATTCCTATATGTAAAAATGTTCGAGCTTTAAATGTAAGTAATTGTGTAGCTATTGGTTGCTATCATTTTATGCAATTACTTAATTTTCCTAAATTAGAAAAACTTGACTTGTATAAAATTGATTATCTAGGTAATAATGTATAATATTGTATTATGCCAATTGTTGATTCAGCTACTGGTAAAGATGTAAATCATTCTAATTTAGTAACCAAAAAATTCTCTAGATTAGGAGTTATTTTAAAAAAGACATTTCGTTTTATTATTGGTAAAACAATTCCCCAAAAATTATTTCGGTTATATATTACAATAATTATTGTAGGGGCATTATTTTTATCTTCACCATTTTGTCTCCTAACAATTGATGGGGTCCAATTAAATGGATTTAAAAATGTAAAAGATTTCAATTTTTTAAAAGCATTTTTTATTGCTTGTTCTGGTTTTAGTGATACAGGATTAACTCCTATCTCCATTTATCAATACTTAAATATTTATGGTCAAATTGTTCTGATGTTATTAATTGAATTGGGTGGGATAGGAGTGTTAGCTTTATTCTATTATGTATGAGATTTTTTTAGAAAAAAAACAACTAAACCAGATGTAGGATCACTATATTTAATTCAGGCGGAACGGGGCGGATCTAATTTAGCTAATTCTCTTTATGTTTTAAAAAAAGCAATATCTTTTATTTTAATTTCTCAGTTGTTTTTTATGATTATTTATACATTTTGTTTTTGTTTTATTCCAGCATATCAACAACAATGAGTAAATCAACCATCTGATTTAATAAACAACAAAATTACTTATCTAGATGTAAATGGTATTTCTTTTAATAATAATGATTCATTAGGTTTATATAAAAATTTTGGTAAATCATTATGAACGGGTTTATTTACTACAATATCAGCATTAAATAATGCTGGTTTCGATAATGTTTCATCTACATCTTTTGCCCCTTACAGGAATGATTGAGGAACAATTTTACAATTTTTTATTGTCTTAGAATTAATAATAGGTGGTTTAGGTCATTTTGTTTGATTTGAAATAATTCAAAAAATTAGATATAAGTCAATAAAAAAAACTTATTTTATGTCTCTATATTCTAAAATTGCTATTGTTGTTTATCTTGCTGTAGCTGTTATTGGTTTGTTATCTACATTTTGTTTTGAATTTGCTAGTCCATTAATTAATAACACTTTTCCTATATCTAATGATATCCCTAATATGATTGTTAAAGAACTAACAATTATAGGTAATTCCAATCTTCACAATGAATTTGGTAATGCTCCTATGTATAACAAATGTTGTTGCATTATTTTCAACACATTTAATGCTCGATCACTAGGAATGTCAACAGTTAGTCCAAGTATTTTTACTGAAGGTAGCAAATGAACAACAAATGTTCTAATGTTTATTGGAGCATCACCAGGTTCAACAGGTGGTGGAATCAGAACAACTACATTAGCAGTAATTATTGTTACTATCTTTTCCAAATTAATGGGAAGAAAAGATGTTATTTTCATGAAAAGAAGAATAGATAATGATATAGTTCTGCAATCATTTATGATTTTTTTTATTTCATTATTTTTAATAATTTTAGGTACTGTTGTTTTATATTCAGCTGTTCCAGACAAAACAAAATATACATTTTCTGAATATGTAATAGAATGTACTAGTGCTTTTGGTACTGTTGGTTTGTCGTGTGGTATAACTTCAGAAGTTAAATGGTGAGGTGGGTCATATTTAATCTTTTTAATGTTTGTTGGCCAATTAGGGGTAATTAATTCATTATTAGCATGAACAAAACATAATCCACGTTTTAACAGTGTTGAGTACCCTTATGAAGATATAAAAATTGGTTAGTGGATTAAAATAATTTTTTGTAAAGCAATTTTTATTTTTTATCTCAGTTCTTCAATAATTCTTTATTCATTTTCAGCATATTATCTTTTCATTTAATATTAAAAAGACAATGATCTGGTATACAATTTATTTTATTTTTTTCGTCCAATATAGAAACAAAATTAATTCCATTATTGTCGCAAATTTCTAAAATATATAGTTTATCTCTATTACTATCATGAATTTTGTCATGTTCGGTGCCTTGAATATAAATCATATTTTGTCAAATATCAAACAATTTGTATTCAGCAATATTTTTTGCTTCATTTAATGGAATAATATGGTGTAATCTATAACCTTTTGATTTGTTAATAGCATGATTATTAAAATATTCATGTTTTTGGAGTTAAGTCCCAAAATGTTCGCCTAACTTAACTAAATTATACAGTTTGCTTCGCTTAAATAAATACAATTCAACTAATTGCATTTGATGTTCATATTTCATCCCTCGATGATGACATAACAATCTTCTTATTGGTGAATTGATTCTGCCTTCAGAAAATTATTAGTATTAGCTAACTTAAGATTATTTTCATATACACATCTAAATAGATTTCCAGATGAATATACTTTTAGTAACTGAAATGCATATGATTTAACTCTCTTATGTGTATATCACTCTTGTTCATCTTTTGATGATTTGGCTAATAAATAATTGAGATTGCTTTCAATGAATTTTTTCAAATCTTTTCCTCATCT
>CACXEQ010000007.1 GCA_902766725.1 uncultured Ureaplasma sp. | reverse complement strand
TTTATAAAAATTCAAATAACAAAATAGTGGTGAATAAATTTGTTTATAATCATAAAGAAAGTGGTCTAAATTTATTAGCCTAATTTACTGTTGAAAAAATTAAATCTAAAAATGATTCTTATTATGGTGACAAAAAACATTCCAAACCAAAAGCACCAGTTTGATTTATTTAATTTGAGAAGAGAAATAATCAAAGACTTGACAGATTAGAAAATAACATATCAAATTTAAATAATAGATTTGATAACTTAGTTAAAGTTAATAATCTAAAAGAATAATAAATTTACATAATACAGAAGTGTATCCAAAATAGGAATAATGTTGCCAAAAAGTATGGTTTCTTAACATAAATTTAAAAAGTATATATGTATGTTACGTATACATATATAAAATTGTAAAAATTACTTGAACTATATATACCATAATATATTTCTATGAAAAAGAAAATTAAAAATGATCATAGATATTGTCCGATGTGTAAGTACAAATTATATAAAAATGGTAAATCAAAATCAAAAACTTAAAGGTGGTATTGTAAAAATTGTCACAAATATATTGATTTAGTTAAACCATGAGCAAATAAAAAACATTTAACATTATGATTATTCAAATACTTTGAACATCTTGCTAATTCAAAGATAATTTATTGAAAAAAAGTTGTTTATTGAAACAAACTTATTGCATTAATTTTTAAATAAAAAAACATACTTTTGGCAACATAGCTCATACATTTTAAATATGTTACCATAAATATTGACTTAAATTCATAAAATTAATAAATTAGTGTATTCATATTTATAGTTAATATGTTACTATTATAAAAAATATATAATTCATTATAGATAGTATTATGGGTATAAGTAGCATTTTTAAACCTTTTGGTTTTTTCTATATTTCAGAGCAAAAAGTAAATGATAACTTGATATCAATATTTAAAGATTATCAAATTATTGAATATTGTTTAAAATGAATTTATTCTTATAAATGTAAAGGAAATCCAAATAAAAATTATAAACACATTAAAGATAAAACATTAGGTAATATAATTAAACTTCTAGTGGAATCAGATTATTCTGATAATGATCATTGATTTTCAAAATATGATTACTCATACTTAAAAGATATGACTAAAATAAGAAACTACTACATTCATCGGTTTTTTATTGATTATTTAGATGCTAAACATGATGATTACAATAAATGCAATGATTTATGTACACAGTTAAATAAAAACAAAAACGAAATTGCAGAAATGTGTGAAAATATCGTTAAAATTTATAATCAAATATGTTAAGAAATTAAATAGATAATTTTTACTAAAACACCTAAAATTTTGTAAAAATTTTAGTTATTTTTGTTTTTTTTGATTCAAAATTTGATTATTTCTTTTTGTTTGTTTTTGATTGAACTTATCTATAGTTTCTTGGCATTCATATAGTCGATAAATACAATCATTAATAAAATTCATAACATGATCAACATCATCAGCTAATGTTTCTTTCTCATAATCAATCGAAGAAGTAGAATGTGTAGAATCAGATAAAAAATTGTTTATTAATTGTGGACAACTAGAGTACGGTGAAGTTTTATATAATTCAGAAGCAATAAGTTTTTTAATTAAATTACCTAATGATGTACTTGACTCTTTAAAATATTCGCGGAGAATATTTTCAATACATAATCTTAAATATGTCATAGTTACACGTCAATCTTTACCATAATGAAAACATGCTTTATTCCAAAAAAATTTAGATTTATCTGATAAATGTTTTGGAATAGGTTTACTAATATGATATTCAGGATATATTATCTTTTGATTGTCAAATTTTTCATTTTTATAATTTGATACTCAAAAAGTTGTTTTACGACATCTTAAACAAGTGGAAGCATATATTGCTTCACTATTATTAATGAACTTAAATTGTTCGAGCTTGTTTCCATTAGCACATGCTATAAATTCAATATCTTGATTAACAAGTTCTCCGCATTGTGGACATGTAAAACATCTTTTATTTAAATCGGGTTGAATATATTCTTTTGATGACATAAATTTACTTTAGCAAATTTTATTATAATAATAAATTTTTATAATACTCACACAATTATGAATATAAATATGTTAAGATTTTTTTGCAATAATTGTCGATTATTTATATAAAATTCTTATATGACTACACAGTTAAAAATTGCAACATTATTTTCTGGTATAGGTGCTTTTGAACAAGCTGTTAAAAGATCGAAAATTAAACATAAAATTGTGTTTGCTAACGATATTGACAAATATTGCAAGCAATCATATGATGCTAACTACAAGTACGATGCATGATATGATGATATCGTAAAAATGAAAGGTTCAAAATATAAGAATAAAATCGATATTCTTGTGGGGGGTCGCCTTGCCAATCTTTTTCAATTGCAGGATATCGAAAAGGATTAGATGATCCAAGAGGAAAATTAATTGAACAATATATAAGAATTCTTAAAGAAATACAGCCAAAGGTTTTCATCTTTGAAAATGTTAAAGGATTAATAACACTTAAAAATGGAAAAGTGTGAAATAAAATTATTTTTCCAATGTTTAAAACACTAAATTATGATTTACATTGAAAAATATTAAATGCAAAAGATTATGGAATACCTCAAAATAGAAATCGATTATTTTTAGTAGGTTTTCAAAACAAATGTGCTTTCTCTTTTCCTAAACCAATTAAACTTAAATACAAAATGGTTGATTTTTTGGATAAAGTATTTTATCCAGAACATGCAGTTAGCAAAAAAGCGGCAAAAGGAATAACTAATACTGAAAGATTAAAAAAGAAGTTTACGCAAGTCAATGGTGAAATTGCTCTTTGTCAAGCTAGATGTCAAGAATATAATTTGAGGGGCGATTTCGTAACAAAAGAGTATTTAAATAAATTCATCCTATCTGATAAATTAAAAAAAACTGTGTTAAGATATGGCGCTCCAGACCCAGAAATTGCGAAAACTATATTAAGTAGTAGCTGAAAATATCATTATGCATCAAGGGATAACTATGTCACTGTTAATAAGAGCAATATTAGGAGATTAACTCCTAGGGAATGCTTAAGATTAATGGGCTTTCCAGAATCGTTTAAAATTGTTGTTAATAATACACAAATTTATAAGCAAAGTGGCAATTCAATTGTTGTGGATACATTATTTTATATTTTTAAAAATATCTGTAAAGTAATGGGGTGAAAGTAATTTATGAATTTTATAAACAAAACAAGAACTATTGTTATTTCTAATGAATATGTTACAGAATCTAATAAACAAAAAGAAGCTAGAAATCACGGTCAATCAAAGTTAAAATTTAAATCTAATTCATTTATTTTTGATGGTTGCGAGAAAAGAGGATTTAAGAATGCAAGAGGAAGGGTTTCAACAAATGATGATTTTTCCTATCAAGGAAAAATTTGTTTTTATAAAAAGCATTTATTACAATTCATTAACAATTTGAAACAAATTTATATCAATGATATTAACAATTACAAAAAAATTAGCATTAAAAACTGAGAAATTATTTTAAATAAGTTTAAAGAAAACTATAAAATCTTTAAAGATGATGACTTAATTGAAGAAAATTTTACAACGGCAACATACAGATACCACGAACAAGGTTTGGAATTTAATTTATATAAAGATATAATTTTTAAAATAGCAATACCATACACATGTAAAATTACTTTCTATAAAATTAAGGGCAATAATTATATTTTTATGATACCAACAGTAGACTTTGAACTTCTTCAAACTTCGTATTTTGAAAAAATAAAAGCTAAGAAAAATAAGAAATCAATTCAACAAAGAAAGAGACAAAGAGATTGACGTGAAAAATTGCTATCACGTGATAAAGCCTGCATTATTACAAAGTTAAAACAAGAAAGCGTTTTAGAAGCAGCACACATTAAACCATTTATTCAATGCAATAATAAAGAAAAATTTAATAAAAATAATGGATTATTATTGTCAGCTACGTTACATAAATTTTTTGATGCTGGATTTATATCTTTTAATGAAAATGATGGAAAATTGCTTATTTCTGATTTTTTAATTAATACCGATAAAGAATGGATTATAAAAAATTCTGACAATTTTAAGACAATTAAATCAAATTACGATAATGATTGGAAACAAATGCAAGAATTTCTCAAATTTAGAAATAATACAATATTCCTTAAATAATAATTGAAATTAGTTCTTTATATGACATCTATTTGAATAAAAATCGGAAACATAATTAATAATCCAAAATCTTGGATAAGTCAAGGTTATATTGGAATTATTAATATTAGAGGAATAAACGATAAAAATTATGAATGATTAGAATCACCTAATAAAATATATTCTTTTGCCTCTAAACTTCAGCCTAATGACTGCATATACGTATTTGAAGTTAAAAATAATACGAGTTTATTGACATATAAATTCACGATTTGCTCTTTATATTCCAATCAAATTCATGGATACTACATAAAAAATGCTTATAAATGCTTGGATATAGTAACACAATTTACGAATGGCAAAAATGGCAGACAGCGTTGAGCAGCTAAAGGTGGCTTAATATTAAATAAATGTAATAACCCAAACATTCGATGAGACTTAATTAAAAATTTTACAAATCAAGTAAACTTACTTGATCAAGAAATTAAAAATGTAGCTGATATATATAAAGAAGGTGAAATAACTAAAAATATTACAATTCAATTTCGCGGTCGTTCACGGAAATTAAAAGATGCATATTTAGATGAATATGGATATGATTGTAAATTATGTGGTAAGTCTTATTTAAAAGCTGATGGTGCAAGTCACATCATTGACATTCATCATTTAAAACCTATTGCATGTGGAGAACGAAAAACAGATATTCATAAGGATTTAAAAGGCTTATGTCCTAATTGTCATCGATTTATACATTCAATAAAAGTTTTTGAAAAGAAAACTTGAGAGGAAATTAAGGATATATTTAGAAAAGTAAATAGTAAATAATTACCTCTTCCCTTCTTTAATCACTTGTTTATCAATTTCTGATGTCGCAGATTATCAATAGATAAATTAACTTTAACTTTATAACCACTATTCATCATAATTAGTGATGAATCTTTATTTAATTCTTTTGAGTAAAGAATTTTCCGAGTATTAATAATCACTTTTTTATTAGTCTTGAATTCCTTAACTCTAATATAAACTGGATGCTAAAGATTAAATTATCTTTATTCTCCTCAATTTTAGCTTTCAAAGCTTTTGATTTCTTAGCTTCTTGCTTTGGTTGTTCTTTAACTTTTTGTTTTTTCTTATCTGTGGACCACATTCTATCTCCTATCTATGTCTTGGGCTTGTTCTTGTGAAATTCATTTTTCATTAAATTTATGATAAATAAATTCTTCAGCTTTTAGCTTATTCACAAACTCTTTAATATACTCTTAACTATGTTCTTTGCTAATAGCTTTATTCAAATCGAAATTGATTTGTTTTATTGTTTGAGACAATATTTGACCGACAGTATGTTTATACTCACGTTAATTCTTTTTGTTCTTAAATTTCATTAAGTTATTTGATTTAATGAAATACTTATCTTTTATTAATCGCTTTCTTACTTTATTAGTTAATAAATTTATTTTGATGATATGCAATCTTTAACTAGATTAATTAATTGATTATTTAAATTATCTTGTAGTTCATTATCAAATCTCGTCACTCAATCTGGTTAAGATAATTAACCTCTTTACATTTTATATTAATTGGGAAAACAATATCTAATGACTTATTCACTTCTTTTTATTGCATAGTCAACAAACTATCATTTCTAATGATAAATTCTCTAAACTATCAACTTTATTAAGAATAATCTTGTCATTAGTTGAACTGACAGCATAAGCTTTATTTTTAGCAAGAATTTTAAATTTCTTTTCATCAAGTTTTGAATATCTAACAAACTCTTTGTATTGAAACTTACCTTTATTACCTCTCAATTTATTTATAGCTAAATCTAATTTATGAATTTCGAATTATGTTGCACAAAAAGTATGGTTTTTTAACATAAATTTAAAAAGTATATATGTATACATATATAAAATTGTAAAAATTACTTGAACTATATACACTATAATATGGTTAAAAAATAAAATGCTTGCTTTTATAACATAGTTCTTTAATTGAATAGCACTATAATGTAACTAATTTCATAATGAAATATTTTTGTAAGAAATATTTAAATTTTTTCTATGCTAAATTTTAAAATATTTATGTATTTCATCATAATATTCTGGTATGCTATATTGTCTTCGGGGTATCATTTGTGTCAATATTAGAATTTCTAGCTGGAAATATATCACCATAATAAGGCGTAAACAAATATGACTTGCATAAATTTTATGAATTATTGTGTTATATGTTTGGTTTAGAAATTAAAAACAAATGACAATTCAAAAATGCTTATTGATTTATGAAAAACATTATTAAATTATGTCTAAATAAATTTTATTACGTAATTTTCTCTAATCACTTATTAATTTAATGTTGAGTATAGGTTATTAGTTTTTTATTTAATTTCTTGAAATGATATTAATAAACATATTATAAAATCAATAAAATTTATTGTAGAAGTTTAAACATTAAATTTGCTTTTGATATATATAAAATTTATGTCTAATTAATTGGATGCTTTAAACTAAACTTTGTATTGTGATATTTAATTATTTTCTTAATGACAATATATATTTAAAATATATAAAAAATATTTAAAATATAAGTATGGTATTAAATGATAATGATAAATTTCCTCCATTAAAAAAAGTCATATTTAATAAAAATTATTTTCATAAATGTAAATTACATGAAATTTGCTCTTACATTGCTATGTATCCAGCTAAATTGGTAAATAATTTGATTCAAGCTTATACAAAAGAAGGCGATTCAATTTATGATCCATTTTCCGGCAGAGGGACAACTTTATTGGAATCTAGACTTCTAAATAGAAATGCATATGCATCCGATTTAAATCCCTTATCATATGTAATAACTAAATCAAAAACACATACATTAAATAAAAACAAAATTTTTAATAGAATTAATCAATTAGAAAAGAAATATCATATATCTGATATAAGCATTAATAAAAAAGATTATGATTATATGAAAACTTATTTTTCTTACAAAGTTTATAAACAACTATGTTTTCTAAAAAAATGTTTAGGTAGAAAATGAAAAACATTAAATAATGTAGACATTTTTATTTTGGCATGTTTATTAGGTATTCTTCATGGACCATCAAGAAAAGATGGTACATCTTTATTTCTTTCAATTAGTATGAGTAATACTAATTCTATGTCTAAGGATTATGTTGATCATTATGTTAATACACATTATCTTTCTTTTCCAAGAAATGAGAATATTTTTGATAAATTAAAAGAAAAAATTAATAGGATATATTCTGATTCCAAATTGTATTTACATAAAAAATATCCAATAGGTCAAATAAAAATGTGTAATGCATTAAATTGCCATAAAAGTTTTGCTAATACTAAATTTGATTGTATTATTACTTCTCCTCCATATCTAAACATATTTAATTACACTAGTGAAAATTGAATAAGATTGTGATTGCTTGGTTTTGACAGACTAAATTTAAATAAAGAAATTAAACTTGATGATAATCATTCCTATGAAGAATATAAAATTTTCATAGCAAATTTTATGAATTCTGCATATAAAGCATTAAAAATTAATAGCAAATTAATAATGATAGTTGGTGATGTAGAAAACAAATATAAATTTTTAAATTTATGAAACGAAATTAAAGATTCTGCAAAATTTAAACTTATTGCTAGTTGTCAAGACAGACGAGCAAATAATAAATCAACAAGAAAAAACGGTGTTAAATCAGGAGAAGCTACAAAAGTTGACAATATTTGTTTATTTTGAAAGAAGTAAATTTATGAGTGATTACAAAATAACTATAGTTGATAAAGACGATAAAACAATAGAAGAAAACCTATCAAATATATTATTCTCAGAAAATAATCCACGTTTTTCAAGAATAACTGATATTAACATTAATTTCATTGACTTTTTGAACCAAGAAAATAAATCACAAGAAGATGTAATTCAAACTTTAATTACTTGTGAAGGAGATTTTTCTGATTTATTAGATTTAATTAGTTCAATTAATGATCGAGGATTCATTGATAGAGAACCAATTTGAATTGTAAAAAATTTAAAGAATAACAAATATACTATTGCAGAAGGCAATAGACGATTACTATGTTTAAAATTACTTCTAAAAACAATTAAATTGCCTGAATATCACAAATTAACTAATTATGAAAACAATTATTCAAATGAAAAATCTTTTTATCAAAATGAAAAAGATTGAAGTGATAATGATAATTCAGAAAAAATTGAAAAGAAAAAATTTAAAAATTATAAAAAAATTAATGAAATTATATATAATTCCGATTTTGTAAAAAAATATAAAAAAATTGTTTTTCATTTAATTGAAAAAAATGATGAGTTATGAAACATTATTTATGATAAACATTTATCGGGTGATAAGATTGGTATTCGAAAGTGATCAAGAGCTAAATATTTTGCTG
This sequence comes from uncultured Ureaplasma sp., assembly GCA_902766725.1. Classification (GTDB taxonomy): domain Bacteria; phylum Bacillota_I; class Bacilli_A; order Mycoplasmatales; family Mycoplasmoidaceae; genus Hennigella. The sequence goes on along the minus strand of CACXEQ010000007.1, from coordinate 43,531 downwards.
ATTTAATTCAGTGATTTTCAAAAGATGGATTCAAAAAAGATACAAATCAAGCTAAAGATATATTAAATAAAATAAATCGACACCCAAATGATATTGCTAATGATTTTAGAGAAGCACAATTTATATATGCATGCTTTTATTTTGGTTCAGGAAAGAGAGACGAAGGCTATGGAAATAATGAAATATGTTTTATTAATCATAACGATATTTTAGATGAAATTGCTTTTTCTGATAGAATTTCTGCGCTTGAAAGGAATCACTCATTTAATAAAGTTCGGTTTTTGTTAATTAAATATTTAAAAATAGGAAGAGATGAATTTGATAATACTTATTTGAAAATAGATTTTGATGATTCTAATAACATTAAATTTATTGACAAAAAATATGAATGTAGAAATTTACTTAATTTTCTTTTTAAAAAATGAAAATCGAAAGAAATCACAACACGCCCTTTTAATGATGAAGATAAAATCTTGCATGAAGTTTTATGAACATTAAATAACATTAACATTGATACACGATTAACTAGTAATCAGCTAAATGATTTAGATGAATTTAATTGCACAATTGATGAAATTGATAAAATATTAAAAGTTAATGATTTACCAAATAATGACATTAATGTTAAATTGCACTTAGAACGTTTTAAATATGCGAAAAGCATAAAAATTAATTGTCATGAAATTAATAAAAATTTTAATGAGAATAATAAAGATAAAAATTTTAAAGATTTTTCACCAATGAGTGTTTTTAAAAAATTAATTGATCAATTAAATTGAAACTTACAGTATAGAGAAAAATATCTAAATGCAGTTTGTATTAGTTTGCGTTCTTTTTGAGAACAATTTTTAATTTGAAGTGATATTGCGCAAGAAGAAGACAAGAATAAACAAGCAAAACATATTAAATGTTTTGTTGAAAATAACACATTAGATTTGAAAAATGAAATTATTCAAAGCCTAAATAGTTCAGGACAAATTGATAGTGCAAAAATTATTAATTATTTAGAATTTGTTAATGTCAATAAAGATAATTCATTTTTTTATCAATTTTATGATTTTTTGAATATATATTTAAAAACAAACTCCGATAAATATAAAATCCTAAATGAAGGAATTCATAGTTTGCATAGAATTTATCTAAAAATGGATTACATAAATAACCTTAAAGTTATCGATGAAATGTGCAAATTAACTAATAATTTTGTTAAAGCAATTAACTTAAATGCATTTAATGTTCTAAATCAAAAAATAATTTCTAAACTCTCCGAAAGTAATCAGATATGTTACACCAAAAACAAATTGAAGAATTAGAAAAATTCACGGAAAATGCGCTTGTCGATGCGCATGAATTGAATATCAAATAACTCTAATTTATCTTGTCAATAAAACTAAAAACATGTAATAGGATTTTTTTTCAAGAAAAAACATTTAAGTATTCATATAAAAAATGAAATTGCTGATAAATTTAATAAAAGATTTTAAATACAGAAAATGATAGTTTAAAGAAAGCATTAAAGTCATTAATACAAATAATAAAAACTATAAGTATCTTAATCATAAACAACATATGACCATTGATGAAATTAGAAAATTACGAAATGAAGTATTTCATAATAAAAGTGTCTATATTATGATTAAAGTGTTTGAAATAATGATGATTTAACTAATAATTATAATATTGATATAAAAAGGACAAAAAAAGACTATTATCACTAGCAAAACAGTATAAAGATATTATTAAAAAATGGATTGGGGGAATTTATAAATTTAAAAAAATTAATCTTTTTATTTTTTATTGTTATTTCATAGTACTAAATAATAAATTTATTTACTTGCATTCTTATTTTTAATAGATTTAATTATCTTTTGAGTTATTGTATTCAATATGGATCTTATTTCTTTTGGATAAGATTCTTTATTAGATTGAGTATCAATTATTTTTTGAATAATATTTAATTCTGCTAAATTATTGGGATTATTTAAAAAATTAGCATAATCACTTATGATAGATAAATTATTATTTTCAAAATAAAATGAACCATAATTTTGCAATAATTCTTGTTTTTCACCTGTTGGATATTTAACAATTACTATTCCGGGGGAAAGACAACCAATAATTTTAGCATGGTTAGGTAAAATGGTTATATAACCATTATCAGTACAAAAAGTTACTTGCATAACTTCTTTGTTTATACAAACCTTATTAGGACTAGTTAATAATAAATTAAATGTTTTTTTCATACAAGATTATTTGTTAGAAGATTTTTTTCATTTTTCTTTCACTTCTTGCAAAATACCTACATTATAAAAATATGTTTCCGGAATGTTATCACATGCTCCATTAATAATTTCTTTGAAACTAGCTATTGTATCTGCAAGTTTAACATACTTTCCTTTCATACCACTAAATTTCTCAGCTACAGTAAATGGTTGTGATAAGAAATTTCTTATTTTTCTAGCTCTAGCTACAATTAGTTTATCATCATCAGATAATTCATCTACCCCTAAAATAGCAATAATATCTTGTAGTTCATTAAATTTTTGTAAGATAGTTTGGACTTGTCTAGCTACTTTGTAATGCTCAACTCCAACAATTTTAGGATCAAGTAATCTTGATGATGAATCAAGAGGATTAATAGCAGGATATATTCCTAATGAAGCAATTTTTCTATCTAAAACAATTTTAGCATCTAAGTGACTAAATGTAGCTACAGGTGCTGGATCAGTTAAATCATCAGCAGGAACATATACTGCTTGAACAGATGTAATTGAACCATTTTTTGTAGAGGTAATTCTTTCTTGTAACTGTCCCATTTCATAACTTAGGGTTGGTTGATATCCAGCAGCAGCAGGTATTCTACCTAATAAAGCAGAGACTTCTGAACCAGCTTGAGCAAATCTAAAGATATTATCAATAAATAATAAAACATCTTGTTTTTCTTTATCCCTAAAATATTCAGCCATAGTTAAACCAGATAATGCTACACGCATTCTAGCACCAGGTGGTTCATTCATTTGACCAAAAACTAAGGCTGTATTTTTAATTACTCCAGAAGCAATCATTTCATGATATAGATCATTCCCTTCTCTTGTTCGCTCTCCTACTCCGGCAAAGACTGATAAACCTCCATGGCCAATAGCAACATTATGAATTAGTTCTTGGACTAAAACTGTTTTACCAACTCCAGCCCCACCAAATAAGCCAATTTTACCACCTTTAATGAAAGGAACAAGTAAATCAATTACTTTTATTCCAGTTTCAAGTATTTCCTGACTAGATACTTGTTGAACAAAATTAGGAGCTAATTTATGAATTGATTCTTTAGGAGTATTAGCAGGTAATGGTTGTTTTCCATCAATTGTTTTTCCTGTAACATTAAACATTCTTCCTAAAACATTTTTTCCTACAGGAACCATAATAGGATTATTAGTATTGATTACTTCTTGATTTCTAACTAATCCATTGGTATCACCCATAGAAATACATCTAACAATGTTGTCTCCAACAATTTGAGCTACTTCTAATGTTAATAGTTGTTTATTGTTTTTAATAACTAGAGCATCATTTATTTTAGGCATCTGATCATGTTGAAATTTAACATCTATGACTGGACCCATAATTTTAACAATGTGACCAATAGATTTAGTTTTATTATTTGTTTGTTCATTTAACATATTATTTACCTTCTATTGTACTACTAATAATTTCATTGATTTGTTGAGTGATAAGTTCTTGTCTTGTTTTGTTGTATTGAATTTTTAAATCATTAATCATTTCATTAGCACTTTTAGTAGCTTGATCCATAGCAAAATGACGACTAAAAGATTCACAAACATTTGCTTCTATTAATGCCCCATAGACAACATTTAAAATATAAATTGGTAATATTTTTTTAAGTATTTCTTCTGGTTTAGTATCATAGATTGTCATATTTCTAATTATGTCTTGTTTTTGGATATGTCATTGGGATAAATTTAAAGGTAAAATTTGTCAATCTTTAATTTGGTATTTGATAGATGTTATCAAACTAGTGTATATAATTTTAATCGTTTTGTACTTGTTAGCAAAATAAGCATCATTTAATTTATAACATAGTGGTAATAATGCATAATAAAAATTATCTTTAAAATTATTCGGATAATAATTAATGATTTGTTTAAAACATTCATTCATTTTTAAAAATTTGTAACACTTAGAACCAAAAACAATTATTTTATCATTAGGTGCAACATGTTGTAATAAATATTTACATACATTGTTATTGTAAGGGCCACATAATCCCATATCTGACCCAATAACAATATATAAATTGCTATTTAATTTGTTATTAATTTCTGTTAATGGGGCTAAATCTTTACAACCAATAATTAATTGTTTAAATGAATCATAAAATACTTGACAAAATGTACTACATGATGCTAATTTTTCTTTTTGGGACTTCATTTTTGTCATAGCAATCAATTTAGCAGCATTGGTAATTTTCTTTGTATTACTAATGGTTATAATTCTTTTTTTGATTAGATCAAGTGATTGCATATTAATTTAGTTCTTTTTCATCTCCATACATATTAAATTGATAATTAGGAATAGTTAGAACAAAATTTTTAATCATTTTTTTCATTTCTTTATCAAACTGTAATATCAATTTTTCATCCTTGTCTTTAGAATCTATTATTTTTTTCAAAATTTTGCAGTTAGTAAATGATGTTAATAACATTTGTTTAAAATTATCAAATTGGTCTAAAGGAATTCACTTGATATAGTGATATTTGATAGCATATAAAAAAACTATTTCTTGTAATTGATCTAGAGGAGAATTTTCTGGTTGTTTAATCATTAGCAATATTCTTTTACCTAATTCAATAATATCTTTTGTTTCTTTTTCCAAATCAGAACTAAATTGGGCAAAAGCTTGCAATTCTTTATATTGAGCAAGTTCTAATTTTAAACTACTTGATAAGTTTTTAATATATCATTTTTGGGCAGCAGAACCTACACGTGAGACAGATAAACCTACATCTATTGCAGGTCGATTACCTGAATTAAAAAGACTAGTCATTAAAAATAATTGACCATCTGTTATAGAAATAACATTTGTAGGGATATATGCTGAAATATCTCCAGCTTGGGTTTCAATAATTGGTAAAGCAGTAATAGATCCTCCACCATTTTCTTTATTTAACTTCCCGGCACGTTCAAGTAATTTTGAATGCAAATAAAATACATCTCCAGGATATGCTTCTCTACCAGGTGGACGATGCAATAATAGAGAAATAGTTCGATAACTCATAGCATGTTTAGTCAAATCATCAAAAACAATTAAAACATCTTGTCCATTTTTTAATCAGTGTTCAGCTATTGTCATACCAGTATAAGGGGCCATATAAATTAAAGCTGGTAAATCACTAGCTGTAGAAGAAACAATAGTTGTATATTTCATTGCTCCTGATTTCTGTAAGATTTCATGGATTTGTACTACTGATGAACGTTTTTGTCCAATAGCAACATAAATACACTTAACATTTTTACCTTTTTGGTTAATAATGGTATCAATAGCAATAGTTGTTTTTCCTGTTTGTCTATCCCCAATAATTAATTCTCTTTGTCCTCTTCCTATTGGAAACATTGAATCAATAGACAAAATACCTGTTTCTATTGGTGTATTAACTGATTGTCTAGATATAACACCTGGAGCTATTTTTTCAATAGGTACTAGATTAGTCTTATCTATTTTTGTTCCATTATCAATGGGTTGACCAAGACTATCTATTACTCTACTTAATAATTGATCACCTACTGGAACAGCCATAATTTGTTTAGTTCTTTTAACTAGTGATCCTTCTTGAATGTTAGTATATTTTCCTAATAGTACTACCCCTACTGTTTCTACATCAAGATTTAAAATGATACCCATACTATCATTTTCAAAAACAACTAGTTCATTGAGCATAGCATTTTCTAGACCATAAACTAAAGCAATACCATCACTAATAGACATAACAATTCCTGTTTCATCATGAGCGATAGAATTTCTATATTTTTCTATTTTAGATTTAATTAGATTAGCAAGTTCATTAGTTTTTTTACTGTCCATAGTAGTTGATTCCTTTCTAGATTAATAATTGCTTTTTAAGATCAGATAATTTAGATAAAAAAGTATTATTATAAATTTTGTTGTTTATTTTAATTTCTAATCCCCCAATAAGTTTTTTATTAGTTTGGATATTTAAATCAATTTTAGAATTTATCTTAGAAATAAAGAAATTAGTGATTTTTTTGATTTGACTAGCATTTAATTCAAATGCTGCAATAATATCGACTTTTGTAATGTTAAAAATAGTATGATGAACTAATGTGCACTGTTGTTTAATAGTAGGAAAATGATGATAATGGTTATTATCAATAATTACTCATATTCAAAAAATTAGATTTTTATCAATGTTTGATGACTCAAAAATATGTTGAGCTAATTCTTTTCTTTCCTTTTTGTTAATAGCAGGGCAAGAAATAATTTTAAAAAAATCATGGTATGTATTATTTATATAGTCAATAGTTTTAATTTGTTGATAAAACAATTCTTGTTGCTGAGTTGTTTTAGCAACTTTAAAAAGAGCAATTGCATATGATATAAAATTATCCATTGTTCTTGTGACCTGTATCTTTCTCTATAGAATCTAGCAGCTGATCAATATATTTGTCATTATCATGTTTATTTATATTTTTTTCTAAAATAGAACTAGCAACATTGATAGCTATATCAACAATATCTTTTTTTGCTTCGTTTTTAATAGATGTCTTTAGGTTATTAATATCATTTTGAGCTTTTTTTCAAGCTGAATTATTGATTTCTTTAGCTTCAATTTTAGCATTAGCAATGATAGCATTTGCTTTAGAATTAGCACTATTAGTAATATTCATAGATTCAGACATAGCATTAATTTTTAATTGATTAGCTTCTTGCAATTCTATCATTGTGGTTTGTTTATTTTTTTCTGCATCTTTAATTTGCTTATGCATATAATCATGACGTTTTTGCAAAGATTTTCTAATTGGTTTTCAAAGCAAACATGTTATAACAGTAATTAAGATAATAGCTCCTATTAAATTAGCTAAAAAAACCCATAGATTAGGAAATAAATTATTAATTACTCATTCACTAGTAATAGGTTTACAAGATGTTAAAAATAGTAATGGGGTTAATCCAATAAGTGATGTAAAAATTATTAATTTATCATTAATTTTGTTTTTTCTTAATTCCTTTTTCATTTTTAAATTACAATACAAAAATTAAAAGAATAGCAATTATCAAAGAATAAATTGCTGATGTTTCTGCTAAGGCATCACCAACAATTAAAGTAGTTCTAATTTTACTTTCTGCTTCAGGATTTCTTGCTACAGCTTCAACAGCTTTGGCACAAGCATAACCTTGGCCTATAGCTGTTGCTAATGTTCCTAATGCAGCAATACCAGCACCTAAAGCAATACCAGTTGCTTTTGTTGCACTAGCAACTGCTTCACTTGTTTCTGTTGCTGCTTCTGATACAGCATTTAATAATTCTGCAATCATATTATTCCTCTATTAATATATAACATAATTATAATAAATATTTGATTGTAAAATGGTGATTATATTCAAATATCACGAATTAGCTAACACCGTTTAGAATAATGTTGTAAAAAAGTTGATTTTTTATTAACATAAATTAAAAAAGTATATTTTAGCAAGATATCAATATTTCAAGATGATAAAAAACAACATTTCTACAACATAACTCTATTTTTGTTTATTACAGATTTTATTTATGAGAGATATGAGAGATTAGAATAACTTAACTAATTTGATAAAAATTATATGTGTTTTCAACTAGTTGCTTAAATAGTTCTTGAGGATCTATATTAAGTCTATTAGCAATATTATTAGCTACATATTCTACATAGTATGGATAGTTTGTTTTACCTCTATATGGATACGGACTTAATCATGGACCATCAGTTTCAACTAACATTTTGTCTAATGGAATATATTTAATTGCTTCATGTAATGATAAAGCATTTTTAAATGTAACAATCCCTGAAACAGAAATTACATAACCTCTTTCTATATATTTTTTAGCCAATCATTTATCTCCGGTAAAACAATGAATACATACTTTATTTGGATATTTAACATTTTGTAATAATTCTAAACAATCCAGTTCAGCATCTCTAACATGAATACACATTGGTAATGCATATTTATTAGCTAATTCAATTAATAATTTAAAAAAATGCTTTTGTTTTTCTTTATCTTTATTTATGCCATAATAATCCAAACCAATTTCCCCTATAGCTACAATGTGTTCTTTATTTTGAAGATAAAGATTTTCAATTGCATGAATATCATTTAAATCATTACATTCATCTGGATGAATTCCAACCATACACCTAATGGTGTCACTATATTTTTTAGCTTGTTGACAAGCAATAATAGAGTCTTTTAAATTAGTGCCAACACAATTATAAATAATATGCTTTGTTCTACAAGTGTTTACAATTTCATCAATAGATTCAACTAATGGTGAAATATTTGTATGTGTGTGATTATCATATAAAAATATTTTTTGTTTGACAATATTATGCATGATGTATATAATTATATTTATAATTAAGCTCGTGTGGCGGAATGGCAGACGCGATAGACTCAAAATCTATTGAGGGCAACTTCATGAGGGTTCAAGTCCCTCTTCGAGCACCAAAATATATTTATTAAATAACTATTATTAGATAAAATATGAAAAAAACGAATAAAAATATTAAACAAGTAAAAAAGTTAACTCCTGTTTGCCCAAATTGATCTTTAAAAAAATTTATTAATAAATTTTGAATTTACAATGTTTTTACATTGTTAGGTGTCTTAATGATTTTGCTATCTATCTTTTGCAAAAGTGTCTTTGATGATGATAAAAAGAAATATATAAGTAATATTGTTATCTCTTCTATTGTTTTAGCGGTTGGTGTAATTGGTAATATTATTTATTCTGCTCTTTTAGCAACAAAAAATGTAAACTATATATGCAAAAACTGAGGAAGATATTGTATATGTTGTTCATGAATACCTATCATTGGTTTAGTTTTTGGTATTATTTGACGCTATAAAGAAAAAAATAGTTTATGGCAACAACAGAAAATAAAAAATCCATCTTGTCAAAAACAAAAATTTCAACTACCTAATTCTATTTCTCTAATTTTTTGTGCTCTAATAGTGATTGTATTTGTTATTTGAATTTTATATTTATCTGGTATATTGGTTAAAAATACTACTAATACTATTCCTGGTATTTTAGATGTTTTTCTAAATCCATTACGTGGATTTGCTGGATATAACCATCAAGTACAAAAAACAATAGATGGAATTAACAAACCTGTTTTAGAACATGTTAATGGTGTTGGTGGAATTGTGATTTTTTTACTTATGTTTAATGGGACAATGACATTAGTAAATGATTCACATGCTATTGAAGCTGGAATAGGTTCATTACTTAAAAAAATGCATGGAAAAGAAATAATTTTGATTCCAATATTAATGTTTGTTCTATCAGTTTGCGGATCGACTTTTAATATGTGTGAACAATTATTACCATTATTTTTAGTAATCATTCCAATCTTTTTTGCTGCCGGTTATGATAGAATGACTGGTTTTTTAGTAGTATTTATGTCTGCTGGAGTAGGTGTAATGGCTTCTACTATTAATCCAGTTTTGATTGGGACTGGTATTTCTGCTATGCAAGATGTTGCAGATTTAAATAATGTAACAATCATGACTGGAATCATATGAAGATTAGTAATTTTTGTTGTGTTAACAACAGCATGCATTGTTATGACAATGCTATATGCAAATAAAGTTAAAAAAAATCCTACTAAATCATGTGTATATATGTCAAAACAAAATTTTGCCCATACTTATTCATTTGATCAAGATGCTCTACCAGTTATGACTAAAAAACATGTTTGAACATTAGTTATTTTTTCTATAGCCTTTTCCATATTAATAGTTGGTTTTATTGATTGACAAACATTAACAGGGTTTACAGGTTTTAATTATTTATCTAATGAATTTTCTAAATTTTGTCCTTTTATTTCATCAATGGGGGAAATAGGCAGATGAGGCATGATCGAACCAGCAATGTTATTTTTAATTACTGCTTTGATTATTGGTGCAATTAATTGAAAATCATCTAGTCATTGGTTTAATACTTTTTATACAGGTTGTCGTGAATTCATTGGTGTTGCATTCATTGTTGCAGTGGCAAAAGGTTTGGCTATTACATTAACCGATTCTGGATTTAACGGAATGATAGCTAATGGTATTACTCCTGGACTAAAAACAGTAGGTAATATGGGAACAATTTTGCTTATTTTCTTTGTTATCTCATTCTTAACAATTTTTATTCCGTCATCATCTGGTTTATCTTCTGCTATGTTTCCTGTAATTGGCCCAGCAGTTGCTTCTGCTAATGGTGCACTATTATCTGGGTCTGTTACATCTTTTGCTGCTGCAATGGGTTGAGTTAACTTATTTACTCCAACCGGAATGATCTTGCCATTTTTGGAAGTGACTAAAATGGATATGACAAGTTTTGTAAAAGTTTCATGAAAACAAATACTAATTCTATTGATACTAGGATTAGCTCTATTATCTATTGGCACATATTTACCTAAGGGGTTGTTTTAATTAGGAGTTATTTATGAAATTAAGCAAAAAAATAATTTGTTCAAGTTTATTAATTAATTTACCAATTTATTTATATACAATGACAAGTTTATCATCATGTACAAATGGATTAGTAGAAAAAAATGATAAATTAATATGTAACCTAAAAGAGGAAGAAAAGGTTAAAAAAATAAATATTACTAATATTCCAATAGAAAATAGAAGTAGTAATTTTAATATTTCATTTTCTAAAAAAGATTCATCTATTACTAATGAAGATTTAAAAAACTTGGTTTTTAATGTTGATTTAATTATTGCTAATAAATACATTGAAATAGCTCAATGCTATCCTTTTAGTGATAATGATACATTTACAATTGAAATAACTTATTGAATTAGACTATCTGTTATAAATCAAGATAATGATCAAGAAACATTATTCAATATTATTGCTGTTAATTATGATAAAAATTGAAAGCAAACTTTTGAAGGTTTTAAAATATGTGTTCACCCAGAAAAATAGAGATTCATTATGAGTGCAAATATAAATAATATTGAACCAAAAGAGATTTTATCATGATTTAAAAAAATATGTACTATTCCCCATGGTTCTTATCATGAGAAAGCAATATCAGATTGATTAATATCAACATGTAAACAATTAGGGTGTGATTCTGTTTATCAATATCCCAGCGGAATGATTATTGCTAAACTTAAAGGCACTAAAGGGTATGAAAATCGACCAATAATTTTATTACAAGCACACATGGATATGGTATTAGCAAAAACATTTGATTGCACAAAGGATTTGCTAACTGATCCAATTGATATTTACTATGATGAAAAATCTAAATGCATTGTGGCAAATAAAACAACATTAGGAGCTGATAATGGAATTGGAGTAGCAACCATTCTTGCTATAATTGCCTCAAAAAATATAACACACGGACCATTAGAAATTTGTTTTACTACTTGTGAAGAAGACAACCCTGGTGAATGTATTATTAAGGATTTAAATCCAAATGATATAAATGCAACAAATTACATTAATTTAGATGGTTTGGGTGTTCATACATTAGTTTATGGTGCAGCAGGTTGTATAACATCAAAATATAATAATTCTGTCAAATATATTTCATGTCCATCATTAGATACATGAGAAATTGTTTTAGATGGTTATAGAAGTGGACATTCAGGTGGTGAAATTCATAAACCACATATTAATGCTATTGTACATTTAGCAGAAACTTTATTAAATTTTGCAAATTCTAATAAGATTGACATTAAATTAGTTAGTTTCAATGCAGGGCCAATTAATAATGTTATCCCTGTTTTTGCTAAATGTCGAATTAAAATGGATAAGAAATATCTTTCTCTACTTCAAAATTATTTTACTGAATCTATTTTATTAGCTAAAGAAATATCTCAAGGTTTTGAACCAAACATTAATTGTAAAATATCTATGGTGTCTCCATCTGTTTCATATGCCTTATCTGATGTTGATACAAATAGAGTATTAATGAGTTTAGCTTTATGTCCAAATAAAGTTTTTATTCCTCAAAAAGACCAAAAATGTATGTTTAGCTCATCAAATATTGGTTTTGTTCAATTGGACAAAGAAACATCTGCATTTAAAGTTGATTTTAAAATAAGAAGTTTTATTGATCGTGATGTCAAAAGAAATGAAAAAAAAATTCATTTGTTGATGAATCATTTTGGTTGAACTAATCATAATTTGCAAGGTATATGTAAATCATTTATTAATGATCCAAAAAATAATACTATTGCTAAAATTTGGTGTAATGCATATCAAAAAATAACTAATAAACCATTGTTATGCGATATCATTCCTGGTGGATTAGAAATTGCAGAAATTTGTGCTAAAAAACCTAGTTTAACTAATAATACAATTTGTGTTGCTGCTACTGTGTTAAATGAACATACAGTCAAAGAAGCAGTTCCAGTTATAGACTTACAATTGTTTTGAGAAATTATTAAGGAAGTTTTAAAAACTATTTAATTAATACTAAATTATGCCGCGTAAACATCTTATAGCAAGTGCAACTAACAAAAAACAACAAATGCAAGCAAAAATATGATTAAAACTTGCTAGAGAAATTAAAGCTGCAGTTAAAGTTGGTGGAAAAAACATTGATGCTAATCCAAGATTAAAAACAGCTATTGAAAAAGCTTTGCAAAACAATCTATCTAGAGAATCTATTCAACGGAATATAAATGGTGCTGATAAAGATAGTAAAAATCTTATTAGTTTAACATATGAGTGTTATGGTCCAAAAGGATTGCAATTTATTATCACTGCACTAACAGATAATATCAATAGAACAACTAGTAATCTTAGGGGTTATTTAGGTAAAATTGATGGTAAAATATCTAGACCAAATTCTGTCAAAATTTATTTTTCTAATTATGGTTGATTTATTTTAGTTAAAAATTCACAAACAACTGAAGAAACAATTTTAGAATGTTTAATTGATGCAAAGAAGTTAGATATTAAAGAATTTGAAGATTGTTTTGAAGTAATTGTTGATGAGGCATTTTATGAAAATGCCAAATCTACTTTGTTAAAAAAAGGTTTTGTTATTCATGAATCCGAAATTAAATTAATTAATTTAGACAAAGTATCAATTATTGATGAAAAATTACTTGCTAAAATTGAACATTTTATTGAACTATGTGAAAATGATGATGATATTCAGTCTGTATTTCATAATTTACAATAAAATATTATAATTAAAAAACATTAATAATGTCATTCACATATTTTAAATTTTTAATTTTAAATGTTATTAAAAAAAAATCTATTTGAATAACTTGGTTGTTATTTTTATTTACATGCACAAGTTTTTTAATAATTTTACCTGCTACTGCTAAAATTAATCCATTACAATTCTGAGCAAATACTTCTTTACCAATTTGTGAAACATTTTTGTGAATGACAATAGCTCTTTTTTCAGCAGTGCTTGTTATTAATATTTTCAAAGATGTTAATGAAGAGGGAACAGAACTAATAGTCATTTCTAAACCACTAACTAAAATGCAAATTATTCTTACAAAATTTTTTCTATTTATTTTTGTATCTATTTTGATAAGTTTATCTGCATTAATAATATCTTTGTTTACAATTTTTTTACCATTAACTGAAAAACATTTTTTTTGAAATTTAGTTTTTGCAATGTTTATTGGCAATATTGCAACATTTTCATTTTTTGGTAGTCTATCAATTCTATTAAGTGTCAAATTTGTGAAAATAGGGATAATCATCATTAATTCTCTATTTTGCTTAATTGCTTTTATTTTCCAGTGTTTAGCTTTTTTTGTTTTTCCAACACCAATTGTTGCTCTAACTCGTTCTTCTATGTCTACCCAAAGTTATGTAGTGCCAAATCGTAACATAGAAAATGGTGATTATATAGAAGAAGAAGTTGTAAAATTCCAAATCAGTGTATCAGATGATGGACAGATAAATTATCCTACTAATATTAATAACTGACAAGATATGAAAAGTTTTTGAGAAAATGATATAGAATCACAAGATCCAAGTTGATATTTAAATAGTTTGGATTTAGCTTCCCAATTATCATTACCTTATATGTCTGTTGGTTTGAATAATTTTGCACTAAGGCATGCAAAGCGATCTTTTGGTGTCAGTCGTTTTTTTGATTATAATTTATCTTCCCCAGCCAGTAGAGAATTAGATTCAAATATTACAAACAAAAAGAATCTAAATATGATGTATACAAATCATAATAATATAAAGATAGAAGATTTTATAAATATAAATAATATACAACTAGATGATTTAGATGATAAAATGAAAGATGTTATAAAGTATCTATTAGAGTACAAAATATTTTACCCATCATCAATTGGTTTTATTGGTATTAATAATTCATTAAATCTTATCGATCTAAATTTAACAGCCTTAAAAGGATTTAATAATGCGATTCCTATTGGATATATAAAAAATAAAAATTCAACACAAGAAAATCGTATTTATTTGGAAAAAAATGAATATATAAAATATAAAGATATTTTTAATAAAATTTACTCTGAAATATATGATTATAAACAATATGATAAAGTTTCTGAAGATCGACTTAAATGATCTGTTTCATGGTGCGCAACTAATAAAAATATTAGTCATTACTATGAATTGATTTGACAAAAGATGCTTGATTATAAAAACAAATTAGACATAAAAACAATTGATGATTTAAATTCAAGATTTATTCAATATAAATATTATGCTTTTTTACAAGCATCATATGAACAACAAAATTGTATTTATGATTTAACTAATTTATCTGAGATGGAATTAGAAGCTAAATCACAAATTGAAAAAGAAGTAAAATTATCTGAATCTGAACCTAATTTGTATCCATATTTATGTAAATTTTTAAACATAGAAAATGTTGAAAATACATGGTTAATGCAACCAGCACCAAGTGATAGTCCAAATACTAGTTTTTTACCCGAATTAACACGTGTCATAGATTTTAATTTACTTTACTATACTGCTGAAAAATTTAAATCAAACCTAGAAAAAAAATGAAAGAAAAATGAAATTACTGAAGAAAAATATAATGATTATTTGATTAATTCATCATACTCTAAAATTATGAAAACAATAAATATTTTCAATTTTACAGTATCTCCTTATGAAAAATATTTATTTAGCAGTTTAAATAATTCTAATAGAACAACACAATATAATGGAGCTGTTTATGTTGTTAATGATACTTGATTCCCTAATTTAAATTATCCTATACTTAAGCATTTATTCCCTCAATTTGCTAATAATACAAGTTTACCTATTGGTCAAAATATACAATATTTCTTTTATGAAACTAAACAAAAAATAAGTTTTAACTATTTTGCTATAAAATGATTTATTTTATCATTTGTTTTGTTTTTTATTAGTGCAATAGCATATAAAAAATATGACATTAAATAAAAGGGGAAATATTATGAAAAATTATAAAAAAATTGCTAAACAGAATAGTCAAAATAAAAGGCATTTTTTTAATTTATATGCAAATCGAAATATTTTTAAATCACAAAACACTAGTTTAGCTATCGATGATTATCAGTCAATGAATAACAAACCTATTTTATACGTGAAAAATTTATATAAGAAATATCCTCATAAAAAAAAGCCAACAATTAATAATATTTCTTTTAATGTTTATCCAGGTCAATTTCATGCATTTGTTGGTGCTAATGGAGCAGGTAAAACAACAACAATCAAATGTCTCATTGGGGCCTACGCAAGATGATCTGGTTCGATTTTGATCAATGGTAAAAAAAATACTTCAATTGCTGCTAAAAAAGATTTAGGTTATATCCCTGAAAATGCTAGATTCCCAGCTAAGATGAACACATTTTCCTATCTAGTTTGAATGGCTCGTCTATCTGGCTTAAAACATGCAAATGCTAAAATATTTGCTGTTAGAAAATTAAATGAATTAAATATGTGAAAATTGCGTAGAAGAAATCCTAATACTTTTTCATCAGGGCAAAAAAAGAAATTATTATTAGCTCAAGCAACCATTAATGATCCATCTATTTTAATAATGGATGAACCAGCAGCAAATTTAGATCCAAAAGCTAGACTTGATTTGTACATGACCCTTAATAAATTAGCCCAACAAGGTAAAGCTATTTTTATTTCTAGTCATGTTTTAGCTGAACTTGATAAATATGCTAATGCTGTAACAATTCTTGACGGTGGTAAAATAATTTTTAATGGCACCATAAAAGAACTATATGATAAATATGCTGATAGAAAAATTCAAATTTTAGCATCTAATATGACAAAATTAAAAACTATTTTAGATCAAATGAATATTTCATATGAATGAAATTTATCAAATGATAAAATAGTTGTGTCTTACACTTCTGTCAAGCAAGAAAATAATTTTTTATATAAAATTATTAAAGATAAAAATATTCAATTGTTATCATATGAAGAGATAGGTAACAAACTTGATGATATCTATGCTAAATTAATTAAATATGGTTCAGTTGACACAATGGATAAAAAAGATGTCTAATAAATTAACAATTAAAAATATCAACGATTCAAAAAAAGCATATTTTTGCTATTTGTTTCAAATTTTCTTTAGAAGACCATTTGCATATATTGTTCCAATAATTTATTTATTGTATTTGTCTGTTATTTTAATTGTTGTTCCACATGCTTTACATAGAAATCCTTTATTTGTTTGAACATTTGCTGGTATTGATATGCCTGTATTTAATTTGTTTTTTATTGCTGCTTTTTCTGCTGTATTGGCCATTACAATTTTTAGAATAACAAGAGAAGATGGAACTGAACTAATTATTTCTTCAAAACCTATTACAAAATCACAGTGTGTTTTTTTAAAAGCCTTGGTTTATTTAATAATCATGTTAGGTGTTTGTTTTCTGTGCTGTTTTGTTACATCATTGATACTACCAATTTTTGGTGAATATAATGAACACACTAATATTATTGGAATAACATTTAAAAAATATGTAACCATTAATTTATCAGTTTTAATTGGAAATATGATAAATATGTTTATATTTGGTGGTCTAGGTATATTATTCTCATTAATTGGGGGACAAATAATTACAATGGTAGGTTGTGTTGGAATAGTATTATTTTTATCTCTAGTAAATTTTATCTATCCTAGACTTGTTACAACCCCAATAAACATTCTATCTAATAATTATGGCATTTCAATAAAGAGCTATAGTTGCAATACCATCAACCAATATAATTCAAATAATGCCGATAACCAAATAAATTATGCTACTATTGAATGTGCAACTAACCAAAATGGCGAGGAGGAACAACATTATGATACTGCTGATTATTGGATGTTAGCACAATCATCATCAAACATATCAAGAATGCATTATTTTAATATTGCTAAACAATTATCAGCCACTTTTAATTCATTTGGGATGAATGAAACACAAATAAATGAAGCAGCTAAATTATCCATCGGTTCTCGAAATTCTTACAAATATTCCATATTGCCTGATACTAATATTTCCAGCAAAGACAATGTTGATGCAGGAAATTATCCGGTTGCTTATTATTATCAACAAACAAAAAATGCTCAAGGAATGAGCTATCCAAAAATTGTTATTTTAGGTGGTTTTACAGGATTAACAATGAATAATTGATATTTAATTTCGTTTCTTAACAATTTCGCTTTTGATGCAACTTCTATTCTGTCTATATCAAATAATTCATGAACAAGCTCTGCAAAGATAAGAAATACATATTCTACGAATTATTTTAGAATGAAAGATTTAATAATTGATAAAACCAAATGACCATTAGTTGAAAAATTTTATAATCAATTATTAGATGATTTTAATGTTGTACCAAGAAATACTTTTTCTAATGCTTGCAAAAAAGTTTTGTCTGATCCTGACAACTGTAAAGAAGCCACAGGAGTAGAATATAACAAACTCACTCCACGTGATCGTTATCTATATATTGCAAAATTTCAACTAGCTTGAGCAATTTTTTCTCAACGAAAACAAATTAAAAATATTAAAGATAATAAAGATAATATTAAAAACTTTTTACAATCATCTTCATTTAATGATGATGATATAATATATCCTTTTAAAACGAAAGTTGTAAATGCATGACATGCTTATTTACAATCATCAGAAAAAGATCAAAAAATAACTAAATTAAAAAAAGAAAATGATTTAGGTTTTAATTTTTTTGCCAATGCTATTGAACTAAGTGATGATATTAATCAAATAAATAAAACTACAGCATATAGTCGTTTAGTAGTTAGTTCTATGGATTATGCTGAAACATATGGTAATTTATACCAATATGTTGTTTCCAATTATTATGATATTTGGACAGTTGTATGTGTTTGGTCAACTATCGCTTTTTTATTGTTTCTAGCTTCAATAATTATCTATCGGAGAATAGATTTTAAATAATGAATATTAACCAAAAACTTGCTTTTAAACTTAAAGCAATTCCTAAAAAACCTGGTTGTTATTTATGAAAAGATAAAACAAAAAAAATTATTTATGTGGGAAAAGCTAAAAATCTTTATGACCGTGTCCACCAATATTTTAATAAAACTTATGATTACAAAACTAGTAAATTAGTTAATAATATTGATGATATAGAATTTGTTGTAGTATCAAATGAAAATGAAGCATTAATTTTAGAAAATAATCTAATTAAAAAATATCAACCAAAATTTAATATCTTACTAAAAGACTCTGCTAATTATCCATACATTATTGTAACTAATGAAAAAAATCCTCGCATAAAATATACTAGAAGTCAAACAAAATATAAAGGAATGTATTATGGTCCATTTGCAAGTAAAAATTTTTTTAAGAAGGAATTGTTTACTTTACTAAATGAATTGTTTCCATTAAGAAAATGTGATGTTTTACCTCGCAAGAAATGTTTATATTATGATATGGGGCAATGTTTAGGCCCATGTATAAATAAAGTTAATCCACAAGAATATGAAAAAATTAAATTGGGAATAAAACATTTTTTCCTAGGGCAAACCACTAGTTTAAAAAAGCAATTAAAGGATAAGGAAAAGTGAGCTGTTAAAAATTTAAAATTTGAAGAAGCAAATTATTTTAAAAATTTATCCATAACTTTGTCAGAATTAAAGCAGGATCAAATTGTTGAAATCAATCATACAGGTAAAATAGATTTTTTAGGATTTGCCACTGACAAAAATTTAGTATCTTTAATTTTATTTAGTTATGTTAATGGCAAATTAATTACTAAGATTCAAACAATTCATGAATTTTATGATAATTTAACCACAACTATTATTAGCTGATTATGTCAATATTACTTAAATTCAAAAAATAAACCTGATAATTTATTTGTGTCTTTAGCAAAAAAAGATTTTAATGTTTTACGAAATGTTCTAAAAATTAAAATTCAAAAACCTATTAGAGGAAAAAAATATAAAATTTTATTGAATGCAATTGATAATGCTATAGCCTATTTAAAAAATAATTATCAATTGTATTTAACACATAAAAAAGAGAAAAAAACGGCATTAATGCAACTTGCTAAAATAATAAATATCCAGCATGTTAATACCATAATATCATTTGACATTTCTAATTTATTTAATTCCAATAAAGTGGCTGGAATGATTTATGTAAAAGATGGTGAATTTGTTAAAAATAAATATAGAAAATATATTTTAGATGATGATAGTCTAACAAGTGACTATGATTGTATGCAATATGTAATTAATAAGTTTATTGATCATCATAAAAATGAATTACCAGATTTAATCATTCTAGATGGGGGGAAAATACAAGTCAAAGCTGCTTTTGAAGCATTTGCTATCAAAAAAATTATGCCACCAAAAATAATAGGTTTAGTTAAAAATAATAAACATAAAACTGAATCAATTTATTATAACAATCATGTTATTAAATTAGATAAAAAGACAAGTTTATACAATTTATTAGCAAATATTCAAAATGAAGTACATAATTTTGCTATATCTTTTTACCGAAAGAAACATGAAAAAGCTATTTTTTCTACTAATATTTTGCCAAATATAGATCAACTAAGTTCAACTAAAAAACAACTTTTGTTAAATAAATATAAAACAATTGATCGGATTAAAAATGCTTCTATTATTGAACTTAGTCAGATAATCGATCCATCTATTGCTAAATTACTAAAAAAAAAATTACATTAGTTTATATTTATAATATAAACTACTAATTACATGGATAAAAGATATATAAGAAATTTTTGCATTATAGCCCACATTGATCATGGCAAGTCAACTTTATCAGATAGAATTATTGAATTTGTGAGTAATAAAAAAATTCATAATATGCAAAATCAAGTTCTAGATACTATGGAATTAGAACGTGAAAGAGGAATAACAATTAAATTGAATGCTATTCAATTGAAATATCATTCTAAAAAAAACAATGCTGATTATATTTTTCATTTGATTGATACTCCGGGACATATTGATTTCACATATGAAGTATCTAGAAGCTTAGCTGCATGTGAAGGTGCAATTCTAGTAGTTGATGCTACCCAAGGTGTTCAACCTCAAACTATTTCAAACATGTATTTAGCTGTTGAAAATAATTTAACTATCGTTCCTGTAATTAATAAAATTGATTTGCCTAGTGCTGATGTTAATAAATGTAAGCAACAAATAAAAGATATTTTAGGAATTGATGCATCTGATGCTCCATGTATTTCAGCAAAAACAGGATTAAATATAAATCAAATTATTGATGAAATAATTATGAAAATTCCCCCTCCTATGGATGATGAAAATAAGCCTTTACAAGCATTAATTTTTGACAGTTTTTATGATTCATATTTGGGGGCAGTTTGTTACATAAGAATAAAAAATGGCAAAGTACAAGTTGGTGATAAAATTAAAATGATGTCAAATAATGCTAATTTTACTATTACATCATTAGGTGTTAAAACACCATTGATTGAAGAAAAAAAACAATTATTAGCTGGAGAAGTGGGGTGACTTGCAGCTAATATTAAAACGATCAAAAATGTATCAGTTGGTGATACAATAACAACTATTATTAATCCTGCTGCTAATCCTTTACCTGGATATAAAAAAGTTTTGCCAATGGTTTTTTGTGGTCTTTATCCAATGGATAACGCAAAAAGTGAAGAATTAAAAACTGCAATAGAAAAGATTAGTCTGTCTGATGCTTCATTAGTTTATGAATATGAAACATCCCAATCATTAGGTTTTGGTGTTAGATGTGGGTTTTTAGGTCTACTACATTCTGACATAATTAAAGAAAGAATAACTCGTGAATATAAAATTGATTTAATTGCAACTACTCCATCAGTTAAATTTAATGTATTTTTAACTAATGGAAAAATATTGCAAATCGATAATCCTGCAAGGTTTCCTGATAAAACTAAAATAAAAGAAATACAGGAACCATTTGTAAAAGTATCAATTTTTACCCCTGATTGTTATGTGGGTGATATAATAACACTTTGCCAGAATGCAAGAGGTAAATATTTAAACTTAGATGTGATAGACGATAAACGTAAATGCATTAATTATGAATTGCCATTAATTGAAATTATTTATAACTTTTTTGATCATTTGAAATCTTTGTCTAGAGGCTATGCTACAATGGAATATGAATTAATAGGATATAAACCATCTGATTTAGTTAAAGTAGATATATTATTAAATGGAAAAAAAACTGATGCTTTAAGTTTTATTTCTCATCGAAAACAAGCTTATAAAAAAGCTCAAAAAATTTGTATAAAATTAAAAGAAAATATTCCTCGCCATCAGTTTGAAATTCCTATTCAAGCTGCAATAGGTAACAAAATTATTGCTAGAGAAAATGTAAAAGCAATTTATAAAAATGTTTTAGCAAAATGTTATGGTGGTGATGTATCTAGAAAGAAAAAATTACTTGAACAACAAAAACAAGGCAAAAAAAAATTAAAAACTATTGGGAATGTACAACTTCCACAAGATGTTTTTATAAAAATATTAAGTGATGATAAATAATAATAAGCAACATAACTCATAAATATCAGTGATACCCTAATTCATAATAGTAATACCTAATGTACTCATAGAATATATTAAGAATATCTTTAATGTAAATATTATGTGATAACAAATAAAAAAAATGTATCCATTTAGAATAAACTTCTTATTGCTTATATATTACTAATGTTTTAAGTTATTTAGTTTAACTACTCTATTAAAATCACTCTTAAATCAGAGACTTGTTTTTCAATTTGCATATCAAATTTAGCTTGTTTAGCAAATCTATCAGCAAC
This sequence comes from uncultured Ureaplasma sp., assembly GCA_902766725.1. Lineage (GTDB taxonomy): Bacteria > Bacillota_I > Bacilli_A > Mycoplasmatales > Mycoplasmoidaceae > Hennigella. The sequence goes on along the minus strand of CACXEQ010000007.1, from coordinate 20,981 downwards.
AATCTTAGCAGACTTATCTAAAGTCATTTTATTCTTGCTTCCTGGTTTTCTTCCATCACTATGACCACCTTTAGATTTAATCTGCTTGACTTAATCTCATCATTGATTAAGTTTTATTCTTTTTAGCGTCTTCGATTTGATACTTGATACTCATATGAATATCATATATTACTCCTAAATTTATTTATGGCATAAACATTAAATCAATTACTATTAACAATGGATCAGAATTTTATGATTGAAGGAAATTTAAAAGATCAATTAACAATCTCAATCAATAATGATATTAATGTTTATTTCTGTCATTCATATTGTACTTGAGAAAAAGATGTGGTTGAACATTTTAATTCTATGATTAGAAAAATTTATCTCAAAGGTTTTGATTTTACTTTAGTTTCTCAAAAGCAGAAATTAATAAAATTAATGGAATTTATCATGAAAGTTTAAACTCTAAATCAGCATTTGAGGTATATATAAATTATGTCAAATTAATTTGGGCAATTTAAACTAAACTTCACCCATATTTATTTTGTCATGTATTATTAATTTTGTTGATTAAACTATCAATTTTTTTGTCAAAAATATTCACAATCATAAAAAGTAACCAAATTTCTATTGGGACTTTAATTGTTTCAATGGCTATTCTTGGGACTAAGTAAAAAATTGAACCAATTTCTAAATATGCTTTAGGTAATTGTTTGCCAATAAACTTTAAATATGAAATAGCAGTAATAGGTCCTAAAACAAATGAGAATAATGTAATGATAATAATAACATTTATAGCTGAATATAAAAAAGTAATTAGCTTTTGCGAATTTTTATTTTTTCTTTTTATATAAAAGAAAATAAATAATTCATATGTAATATAAAAAAATGCTAAGCATCCAAGTGTAATTCATTTATACATTTCATAAAAAAAAGTATATATTTTATTTTTAATTTCTATATATCGCTTTAATCATTTAATCAAAAATAGAAAGCACATTGCAACAAATAAAAAAGAAAGTATTTGGTTAATTATTAAATCATATGTAATATGGTTTGTTTTATTCTCTCTTAATCTTGATACGCTGCCAATTAAACCTGAGATCATTCCTACAATTGGTTCTTGAATAGCATACATTCAATATCATAAACCACCATTAATTAAAAAACTAATTGTATCAGTTAGCATGCCTAATAATAATCCCGTAATAGGGCCAAAGTATCAACCTAATACCATTAGTGGGATTCACGCAAACGATAATACTATTCCAAAAGGTGTAATTGGTATATTAATAAATCCAAAAATTATTCTTAAGCAAATTAAAAAAACTATTAAAAATATTAATTGTAATGATTTAAAAACTTTAATCGGGAAAAAAGGAAAAAAGAATTTTAAAAGGTATTTTTTTTTAGACAAGAGATGATTATTTTTTAGTACTAGAAGATTTTCTTCTTTTATCATTTGAAGAACCTTTCTTTTTATTATCTCCTTTTTGTTCTTTTGTTTCTTTTTTCTGATCATTACTTTGTTTAATTATTGGAGTTTGGATAGGTTCATTTACATATTTTCCTAATTGATCAAGTAGTAATTTACTATTAATTTTAGGATTAAAAATCATTGTTGCAATTAAAATAATTAAACCAGCTCCAGATAAACAAATAATCATTAACAAAAGATATTTCCACATCTGATGAAAAAATAAAATTGATTGTTGATCATCTAAAATTTTATCAACATGTTGATGAATTAGTCAAGTTCAACGTATATCAGTGGTGACAAATAATAATGTTAATGAAATTGTTATAAGTGGTCAAAATATTTTAGTATGATAGACTTTATTTTTATTTTTTGACATTAATTCTTTTATTAATGAATAAATTTGATATATGGATAATAATCCTACAAAGATATATGTACAACCAGATAAAATTGCATATGAACCTAATGGTATTGTTTCTGCCTTGATTGAAACTTGTAAATTTTTACACAAAATAGCAAAAACACTGCATAAAAACGAAGCAAGACATGAGAAAAATAAAAAAATGATCAACAATAGTTTAAGAAGAGGAATTAATTTTGATTTGTTTTGGTATAAATAGATATTACCATTTTTTAAATCACTTGACATTCTTTTAGTTGCATCAGTTATATTAATTTGACTTAAATCTCCAAATAAAATATTGTTACTTTCATAATTAGAGCTAATGCCATATTGTTGATTGATATGATTTGATTGTTCGATTCCTTGTTTATTAAGATTTATATTTTTTTTGTCTTCAATTAATTGATCAATATCAACTTTAAAAATATTTTTACAATATATTGGCAAATAATTTATTGTGTCAATGATTTCATTATCTGTTAATTTAAAAGAAGTTTTTTCTATTGAAAAATTTTTTGTAGAAAGTTTATTGAATTTTTTGATTAAGTTTTTTGTGGAATAAATTGCAGGGGTTTTTATATCAACAAATTTGTGCTCTAAAATATATAAAACATTTAGTGAAGATTGTAAAATTTTGTTTAGGCTTTCTTTCTTTAAGTATGGTAAAAAAGGAGATGATTCATTTAATATGTATTGTAATCTTTTGCCATGAAGAATAAAAATTTGTTTATCAAGTTTCATGTTTAGTTTAATAATAATTTAATAAATTGCGAATGAGGAAGAATTTTTTCCATTTTCATCAATACATCTAAATTATATAAACTATTAAGCATATTATCAATTTTTGTTAAATTTTTATTGTTTTTACATCAAATTGCGAATTTATTTTGCAATCAAAATGATATATTCAATTTATTTTGAATTTTTGTATTAGATCAATTTTCTTGAAGAGCTTCACAATAAAATTTTAATTGAGTAAGAGTATGTGCAATAACAGGAATAATATCACTAATCTTATATTTATTTTTTAATAAATTATTAAAAATAAAAATAGTTTTATTTTTATCATTATTCAATCAATAATTTATAATAGAAAAAATGTTATTTTCATTTTCAAAAAAAACTATATTATTTAAATCATAATTAGTGATATTTTTGTTGTTTAATAATGATAATTTTGAAATTTCATTTTTTATGTGATTTACATTATATGGCAAATAGTAATCTAACATTTTTTCACATTCATCAGTAAGATTTAATTGATTTTTAGAAAGAAATAAATGTATTAGTTTGTTTTTGTCCAATTGATTAACTCATTTTACAGGTATTGATTTAATTTTTAATTGGGCAAATATCTTAGCATTGCATGATTTGTTTTCGAAAATAAAAATAATTTTTTGTTGTGTTTGATACAAATCATTAATAATGCTTTCAGTATTTTTAGAATCAAGTTTTCAATTAGAAATATCGATTACGTTTATAGAACAAGAGTAATTTTTTGTGTCAAATAATGAAAGTTGACATAATTTTTCTCCAACATCAATACAAGATGTATCGTTTGGTCAAAAATATAAATTTGAAGTTATGTTATCAATTGAAACTTGCCAAATAACATTGTTGATGTTTGACCCATAATAAACTTTAATCATTTAGGTATTATATACTATATGTTTTGATTAAAAATGATGAAAATTTACTAGTCAAATACATTAACAAATAATAGACTAAAATTCATCAATCTTCCCATTTGAATGATTTTATATATAGATTATTAAAGCTGATATTTCCTAGTAATGTACAAAAAGAATAGACAATTGCTTTGTGGACAATAATCATAAAGGGGAATCAACTAAAAATTAAAAAATATAAAAAAACGAACGAGATAATATAGTAAAAAACAAAACTACTAATAATTCCAACAATTGATATTTTTGATGTTATTTTCATAATAATTGGCAAAGTAACTAATTGGATTGTCAAATTAAATATTAATTGCTGAATGATTTTATTATTTAAATTAAGCAATTTAACTCATTGACTTACTATGCTTATTAATATCGATAAAACAAACCCATAATTACCAAAACATAATGGATTAATTGTACATATGATCAATCCTATAATTCCAATTTGATTTAAATTATTGATATAAAATTTAGAAAACATCTGTTTTAAAACTAATTGAAACATCATCTTTAAAATTGCATAACTAACTTTTAATAAAATCAAATAACCACAGCAGATTAGTATGCTGATTGCATAACTAATTTTTTTGTTTTTTTTAAAAAATATCATAATTATGCTTATTAAAATATGAATATGATATCCAGAACTTTGCAATAATCATGCAACTCCCAAATCAACAGATTGTCTAAAAATTGTATAAGTATTTTGGCTTTTAATATTAAGTAAAATAAGTTTTATAAATGATACTAGCTCAACTTCATATTTTTTCTCAAGAAAAAGACAAATTTTTTGTTGAATAAAACTATTTAATTTAAAGATAAAAATATTTGATAATTCAATTTTTAATTGTATTTTCTGTATCAAGATAATATATGCAACAAACACAATCAGAATCAGAAACCAAAATATAAAATTTTTTAGTTTGGTAATGATTCTAATATTGAATAGAGGAATGATGATAAAAAATAAATATCATATATTTATTGTGAAACTTACATATATAATGCTAATTGAACAAAAAAATAAAAATCAAGGTGTTGCATTTTTATTGTTTTTTTGGTTTAAAATACATTTTTTCATAGGAATGAATTTATATGAACGATATATATGAAATTAACAAAACTATTGTTAAAGGGCAAATAATATCAATATATAAGACATATGTTTTAGTTGCCTTTGATGGTAATGTTGGAATTTGTCATATTTCTAATATTTCTGATTATTTAGTTAAAAATATTAGGGATTTTTTTAAAATAGGACAACAATATGATTTTTTAATTATTGGTGATGATGGTCATAAACAATTTAATTTATCTTTTAAAGCGATTCATCCAAAATTTTTGAAAAAACATAAAAATGTGATTCCAACTCCAACTGGTTTTGCTTCATTAAAAACTGATTTGGATAAGCGATTAAAAAAACTAAATTAATTTACTATAAGAAGGTGATATAGATCTATAGAATCTGCAACAATATTAGTTAGATAATATTGATCTTCTATTACTATGTTAGTAGGTAAAAATATTCAATATTTAGTAAAACCATGAATTTTTTTAAAATAAATTATATTGCATGAATAATATTGGCGATCATAAAGAACATTAATATTGTCAATTTGTTTTTTTTCTATATAACTTGATAAATCATTATCAATATTGATTGTTTGATTATCTTCCTCGATCATAATTAATGCTTGACAAGATTTATCAATTTTAACAAATTTAAACAATAATAGTATTGAAATGATCATTATAAATATTGTTACCAAACATATTTTTATATTTTGCTTAATTATTAGATCTCCTTTCTGTAATAAATAAATCATTTTCATTGTGAATTTCATTTAATAAATTTTTAATTATTTGTTCATCAACTTGCTTAATATATCCTAAAACGTCATCAATAATAATGATTTTATTCTTCTCATTTAATAAACCTAACAGGTTGATAATAATTTTTTTATAAAAAGTAAAATCACCATGGATATTTATATTGAAATGTTTTAAGTATTGACTATAAGTTAGGGGATCATTACTAATTAATTTTTCAAAATAACTAACATTTGGTTGTGTATAGCTATTTATGATAATAATTTGTTGATATACTTGTTTTACATCAATACTAATCAATTGGTTATTTATTTCAATTTTTTGACAATTAGAAAGAATAGTGTTAAGTGATAAATCAATATAGTTGCATTTTTTATGTTGATAAATTTTATATATATTATTGTTTATGTAAAAATTAATTGATTTAATTTCAGCCAAATTTGGGATTTTATTATTATCATTTATTAAATTATCAACATTCACTATATCTTTATAAACTTGTCAATATACTTTAAATTCAATTTTTGCTAGAAAAAAGGAAAATATTTCATTAAGTGAAATCTTATATAAATTAAAAGTAGCAATGATAAATGTTAATTGCCCTATTGATAATTTATTTTGTTTTATTATTAAAAATGAACATGTTGTTATCATTAAAATTTCTATGATAGATTTTAATAGTTTTTTTATTAATTTATTATTTGCTTTAAAAATTGATAAGTAACTATAATTTTTATAATTATTGGATCAATTATTTTTAATGTTTTTTAATAATCAATTCTTTTTATTTTCATAAATTTCATGTTTTAAAAAATAAGTTATTTGTTTGTACAAATCATTTTTATTATTGTCATTCATCATGGTTGGCAAGAAAATTTCAGCCTTTTTTCTATACAAAAATAGAAAACAAATAAATTCAACTAATAAAATAGCTATAGCAAATATGATTAAATAAATTTGAATTGAAGCAGCAATGCAAATACAAATTATTGCAAAAATTGTGTGGGTAATAAACTTATTAATGCTATTAACACAAAAACTACTTATACCATGGATGCAAAGATCAATTTTCTCTAACCATTTTTTATCAATTTTATTTAAAAAATTTGTTTTTTTGTTTCCTAAAGCAGAAATTATTTTATTAGCAAATAACAAATAATAATTTTTTATTTGTTTTGCAAAATATAAATCACTGATGTAATTTAATAAATCATTCATAACATAAACAAAAACAAAAATAGTTGCTTGTGAGATCAAATTTCTTATTGAATATCTACTTATGGAATCATTTATTATTCAATTTAAAAAGTTAGCTAATAGAATAGACGTTATGAGAATAAAAATAGTAATTAATAAATTCAACAAAATAAATTTTAAATCTAATAAAAGTAATGTCTTAACATTTACAATTTTTTTTGTAAATAAATTGTTTGATTGCTTTGCTATGAAGATTATAATTCCTGCAAAAATTTTTTCGAATTTTTTAAATTCCATTTTAATTGGTGCTTTACTACATGAATCAAATACAATAAAATATTTTGATTTTTTCTTACATATTACAAAGTGATTATTAATACTATCTTTTGTTACCAATGCAATAAAATATTTAGATATTTTTAAATTAATTAGTTCAGAAAAATTTGTTTGATAACTTTCACAATCTAAATTAAATTTTTTAGCTAGCACTTCAAAATCAAATATGCTCAAACCATTATCATTGATATGACTAACATTTAATACATGTTCTTTTGATATTTTTTGATGATAGTAATAATTGTATATGCTAGTTATAGCACATACCCCACATTCATATTCATTTGTTTGTTGTGTTACTGTTAATTTCAAGAATTTATATTAACCCTATATTATTAATTAACATAATTTATAAATATTAGGTTTAATGTTGATTAATTAATAGTTTTGCATATGTAGCAATCATAGCACCATTGTCATTAGTATATTTTAATGATGGTAAATAAACTGGAACTAAATTAATTTTTGTTAATTTTTTTCGTAAAAGTCTATTAGCACTTACCCCACCACCAATTAAAATCATTTTAGTGTCATTGTAAGAAGATAGGTAATACATTAGCTTTCTCATTAAATCATTAGTAATTCATTCTAAACATGAACTGGCTATGCAAGATGTTGGAATTGGTTGGTGTCGCATTTTGTAAAAATTAATTTTATTTAAGCAAACTGTTTTAATACCAGAAAAACTAAATTTGCTGCTACTAGAAGCATTAGGAATTAGACTTATTATTTTTCTTGGATTATAAATTTTATCAATTGATATCCCACCTGGATAATCTAATGATAAATATCGACCTATTTTGTCTAAAGATTCACCAACAGAATCATCAATTGATTCATTAAGATATATTATTTTTTTTAAGCTTTCTAATCTAGCAATAAAAGTGTGTCCACCTGAGACAACCATTGTCATTAATGGGAATTGTATTTTTTTTTCATCATGATCAATAAAATAACTAAATACATGTCCTAACATATGATTTATTTTAATTATTGGTTTATTAATTAATTTTGCTAGCATATTAGCAAAAACTTTTCCAATATGTAATGATCCTATTAAACCAGGTTTGGAAGTATAAGCAATATAATCAATATCATTAATAGACAATTTAGCATTTTGTAAGGCAATTTTAAAAGTTTTATCAATATTAGAGCAATGACTTCGTGCTGCTAATTCTGGTACAATTCCACCATATTTTTTATGAACCGCTAAAGATGTTTTTGTTACATTAGATAATAGTTTATTATTAGAAATAATAGCTACAGATGTATCATCACAACTTGTTTCTATTCCTACTATTACTTGTTTTATTGCCATTATAAGTTGCCCCTTGCTTCCAATCAAGCAAAATGAATATTAGAATTTTCTAATGGTGTTTTTGTTCTTCCATATAGATATGTATCATTTTCATCAGTAATTGCTTGCAAAGCATTGATAAAAATATCAATACTATCTTGTTTATATCCTTGTTCTAATCAAAATGTTTGATTCTGATTACTTGTGACAGCCTCATAAAGATTTTTGAGCATAGGAGTATAATAGGTTGCATTGAAATTTTCTGTTGGACTATATTTGTATTCTCCTTGCTCGTTCATTTGAATGATTTCATTAAGTTGTTTATCATATCCAGATAAAGTAATTTCGGAAATTACACTATAGATATTATTTAAACGTTCTAAATTTTTATGATTTTTATTATTAATTACCATGAAGTCTATTTCATTTAGTGAACCATTTCTTACTTTTTGAATGTGATATTTTGATGAATCATATATATCAAATTCTTCCACACCTTGTGCAGCATAAATTAAATCACCAGTTCATGATAATGCTGCTATAGAGCCATTTGGATTAGCTAATGATCATGCTATTAAACCAGAATCTGAATTTAAATAAAACCACGATGTAGATTTATTACTAAATTTATCAGTAATTGAACCAAATGTTTTTTTCATTCTTGACAATGATGTATCGTTTGATGGAATTTGATTAGTTTCACCATTTGTTTCAATAATCCTAGCAACATCATAAATAGTATTTCCATCATCAACCATTGCTATTCGGTGATTATTTTTAGGGTCAAATCGCTCATCTAAATTAGGGTTAGAAGGAGAAATAGTGTAAAAAACATCATTTCATGTTGGCAACGTTTCTTTGTCGATTTTATTTTTTGTTTTTGCATCATAAAAATGAATTTTTTCTCCTTTATAAGCAAATGAAAAAGATTGTTCAAAATATGGAATACCATAATCAAGAATGTTAAAAGTATTATCCTCAAAAGTTTTATCATTTTTTAGATAAGTAAAAATGGGATCAGATTTAGGTAAATCAATAAGATACTTTGTCATTTGTTGGTTAATTTTTTTAATTCCTTTATTTTGAAAAAGTTGATTACTATTTAATGCATCATTGGAATTATTAATGCCAGGTATATTAAACTTTTTTCAATCAATTTTTTCCAATCATCCTCTTCTAAGTAATGAAATAACTTCATATCCACATGGAATAGCTATATCATAAAATTTTTCAAATTTTGATTCAATTAATTCTGCCACTGTATAGTATGGGAACTGAATATTATATTTCGCCTTAAGTCTATTTTGAACAACATTAGACATATAACTTTCATAATTAGCTAATTGAATATTTTCATCATCATTATTGCATGATGCTAAATTTGTTCAACCAAACGGTAATAAACAACCTAAAATAAATAATTTTACACTCTTGGTTTTCATTTTTATTTGTTTTCCTTCTTGTGATGAAATTTATAATTGTTTTTGTTTTTGCTAATTTTATATATTGTGGTGAATATAACAATAATAAATGTAGTTAGAACTACAATTGAACCAAAAGTGATTACTCATGCCTTTATTCCTTTTCTTGTAGAATAAATAGCTGTAGATAAAGTTTGAAATGAGCCATTGATCAAATTAGTAATAATAAAATCATCTAAACTCATAGCTAATGTAATAGCACATGCTGAAAACAATGATGGTAATAAATATGGGACAACAATTTTTAAAAAAGTTTTAATTTTAGAGTATCCTAAATCATAGCTTGCTCAAATTAAATTTTTAGGCATTTTTTGCATTTTGGGATAAATGCTAATAATAGCATATGGGGTGCAAAAAGTTATATGAGCTAAACAAATGGTAAATAAACCAAAATCTAATCCAAGAGGAACAATAGTTGCAATAAATAATAATGCTAACGAAATAGCTGTAATTGGCTCTGGAATCCCAATAGATACTTTAGATATACTAATTATAGGAAATGTATATTTTGTCTTAGCTTTTCAAATTCCAAAACATGTAATAGTCCCAATGATGACAGACACAGGGACAACAATTAATGAAACAATTAGGGAATTAAATAAAACATTTAAAAATTCATTGTTTTTAAACAAAATTAAGTAATTATCTATTTGAGGAATAGAAAAATTCATAATAATATTACCTTTATCAGTTTGTCCGTTGAAACTTAAAAGAACTATTACAATTAATGGAATATAGATTAAAGCTAATATAAAAAAGATATAAAACCGCTTTATGATAAAAGCAAATCAAGATTTAGGAGAAATAAAATTGATTTTTTGATTAATTATTTTCATTTTTTCCTCTTTATTGCTATTAATTTAGTTATTTTTGGTAGACCAACTAATAAACCATAAATTAAAATCATAAATATAGATGTAGCAATAGAGATTGTACTAGCTCTTGCTAATGCTATTTGTGATATTAACCCTTGTTGTCCTTCTTGGGCAATGATATCACCAATTGTAGCATTATTACTAGAATTATTCATAAATTGGGGAATAGCTGTAGTGGTGATAGCTGGTAGAAAAACCATAGTTAAACCAGCAAAAAATGCAGTTTTAGTATAAGGAATAATTATTTTAAAAAAAGTTTGAACAAAATTATGTCCTAAATCTTGACTAGCTAAAATGATATTTTTTGGCATACCATTTAAAGTGTTATATATTGGTAAAATCATAAAAGGGATGTAAATATAAACTAAACCAATAATGGTAAAGATATGTCCATATGTGGAATTAGGATAACCAAGTAATATATCAAAAAATGTTTTTAATCCAATTAATTTAATAAGAAGACTACTTCATATAGGCACAGTAATCAAAATAACTGCCACAATTTTTAATTTCTTTGATTTATCAAATGCAAGCAAATATGCAAATGGATAAGCAATAACTATACAAATAACTGTTGATATTAATGCCAAAGATATTGACAATAAAATTTTTTTAATAATGAAATTATTTAAAACTATTCAATTAGCTGCAATAGAACTATTGTCTATTGGTTGTAAAGCCTTAACAATTACCATTATTAATGGAAGAATAAACAAAAATATTGTTAAAAAAATATATGGCAAGACCATTAAAAAAGCTTTCACATGATGTTTTCCATGTTTAGAAATAAAAGCGTTTGTAAATGGAATGGTAATAGGCTTTTTCATTATTGAAGATAATTCCCTTTTGGATAAATAATAGATGTATATTTAAAATTTCATTTAATACCAATTTTATTATTAATTTGTTGTTGCTTATATGTTAAAAAAAATAATTCATTTCTGTTTTTATCAATGCATTTAACTTCATAGTAGTTGCCTTTATACAAAATTTGGGTAATTTTCATATTAACATAACCTTTATTAACCAAACATATCTCAATATCTTCAGGTCTAACAAGCAATTTAAAATGATGATTTTTATGTAATTTAATTTTTGCTTCCTTTGTTAAATTAGGAATGACCATTTTTCGTCCATAAACTAAGATAGTATTATTTTTTACATATGTACAATCAATAAAATTAGCTTGACCGATGAAATTTGCTACTCATTCATTAACAGGATGTTCATAAATGTTTTTAGGAGTACCTATTTGTTCAATTTTTGCTTTTGACATCACTATAATTTGATCTGATAATTTTAATGCTTCTTCTTGATCATGTGTGACAAGAATAAAATTGATTTTTAGTTCATTATGTATGCGTTTAAGTTCTTCTTGCATTTTTTTTCTTACTTTTGCATCTAAAGCTGACAAAGGTTCATCAAGTAATAATATTTCAGGTTGTACAACTATTGCTCTAGCAAGAGCAACACGTTGTTGCATTCCGCCTGATAAATCCTCAGGATATTTGTTTTCGAAGCCATTCAAACCAACTAAATCAATAACTTTTTGAGCATTGGAAGCAATTTCTTTTTTGTTTAATAATCTTGTGGTATGCATTTTTTCATACTGTTCAACTGTAGATTGAGGGTAATTTTCTCAATATGATATTCATTGATCTAAATCATTGTATTTAGCCATTAATTTATCTATTTTTTTATCAATTGGTTGTTTTAAAATATAAAACCTTATTAGTTTGTATGCTTGTTTTTCTATTTTATTTAATGTTGATAATTTAACTTTGTTTTTAACAATTTTTCTTTGTAATCGAAGTGTTAGTTTAAATCCGTCGAAATTAGGATCAAATCTTGCCATTAATTTTTCATAATGATTAATCTGATTCATAAATTGGGAATAACGCATATCTTGAATTTTAAAAATATTAGGATTTTTTTCATATTCTTTTTTAGTCAGCAAAATATCTCGATCAATTTTTATTTGTTTAAGTTTGATATCCTCAATTTTTTTAGTTGCTTTTTCTATTGCTTGTTTTTTAATCTTAGCTATTTTTTTATATTCTGAATTTTTTATTGATGGTAATTGCACTCTCATTACTTTAATTCCATAGCTGATATTTTCAAAAACTGTCATGTTAGGAAATAGAGCATAATCTTGAAAAACAGTAGCAGTGGGTCTAGCATAAATAGGCAAATCTTTAATGTCAATTCCATTAACTTCAATTCTACCTTGGGTTGGTGTTTCAAAACCAGCAATCATTTTTAGTAAAGTAGTTTTTCCACAACCTGATGGACCAAGGATAGTAACAAATTTTCCCTTGTCAATAGAAATGTTGATGTTTTTACAAGCAGTATAACCATCATCATAAGTTTTTTGAATGTTCCTTAATTGAATAAAAGATTTTTTGTCCATTTTTTTTATTCCTCATGATTTATATCTTGAAAAATAAAATGATTTAATACATAATCTAGGATATTTTTTTTATATTTAATTGTTATACTAGCATGTTGTGATAATTTATTATTTTTTCTATGTTTGATACAAATGGAAAACCCACTATTTTTAAAAGCAGCTAAATCATTAAATGAATCACCTATTGCTACAACATTTTTAATAGGAATATTATGTTTAAGTGCTATTTGTCTAATAGCATAACCTTTATCAATGCCCAAAGGCATAATTTCAATTACTCTAGCACTAGATTTGATAACATTAATAAATTTTGAAAAATCAGCATTAATAATTTTATCATAGATTGTTGCAATAGTATTTTTATGCCCATAAATTAAAATTTTCATTGAGCTAAGATTATCATTTTCTTTAATGCTTGAAAAATTCCCTAAAGATTTAATTAGTCTGGTAATAGAAAATTTAGGATAAATTTTGATATATTTCAATGATGGTTTTTTTGCTAAATAAAACCATGCAATAATTTTCTTTGATTTTTGAAGAATATTTAATATCTTATATGCATATTGACTATCAAAAAATGATGATGAACTTAAATTAGTTGATAAGTCTTGAATAAAAGCACCATTCCAGCAAGAAATGTATTTAATTTTATTATTCCCATAACTATTAATTTTTTTAATAATTTTTTCCATCATTCATGGTGCTCTACCACTATTTAAAATAATAATTCCACCACAATTCATAAAATTTTGAATTGCAAGACAATTTTTCTTGCTTGGTTTTTTAAAAATTCGAGAAAGGATTGTCCCATCTAAATCTATAGAAAATAATTTGTATTTTATGTTTTTCATTTATATTGAATATTTCAATCTTTTTATTATTAAATAATAAAATAATATAAGAAAAAATTACAAATTTAAAAGAAATATTTTTTTATAATTAGGAATATAAAATTGGGGTTTCTATATCCATGAAAAATCAATCTTTAACAAGTAGACAAATAAAGTTATTAAAATTAATTGTTGAAAAATACATTGATAGTGCTACTCCTATTTCATCTAAGGAAATTGTTACACATTACTTTAAAAATTTATCTACTGCTACTATTAGAAATGAAATGGTAAATTTAGAAAAAAAACACTTAATTGAAAAAACACATACTTCTAGTGGGAGAGTGCCCACTAATGAAGGCTATGAATTCTATCGCATGAATATTTTGCAGTCTAATTTAAATATTGAATTAAAACATCGTTTGCAAAAAATATTTGCTAAACGATTAACTTCCATCGAAAGTATTATCAATGAATCAATGTATGTAATTAATGAAACATTACATTTGCCATCAATTGTTACAACAAGTGAAATTGATGAAACATTGAAAAGAATTGATTTAATCCCTATTCATAAAAATATGGCAATTGTTATAGTTGTAACTTCAAGTGGAAATATTACAAAAAACACAATAACTTTTAACGACCATAAAATGCTAAATGATATTTCTACTTGTGTAAGAATTTTTAATGATCGTTTAATTAATACTCCTCTTAGTAAAATAAATGAAAAGATTAATAGCATTAAAGATTTAATTAAAAGAAGCATTGAGAATTATGAATTTATTATGCAAGAAATTATTACTAAAATTTTTAATGTTAAATATAAATTTCATACTGAAGTACATGGATCAAAATACTTAACGACACAACCAGAATTTAAAGATATCACCAAGTTAAATAAAGTTTTGGATTTGCTCGATAAGACAAACATTTGACAACAAATTGCTTATAACCAATTTAAAAGTGGCAAAACAACCCTTATAACATCAGCAACTAATATTGGAGCAAAAGACTTAGCTATTGCTTCTATAAATGTTAAAGGTAAAAATGATTATCATCAAATTTCTGTTATAGGCCCTAATAGAATGAACTATTCTAAAATTAAAGGTATTTTAGATTTTTTAAAAGAAAATATTGAACGAAAATATCATGAGCAAAAAAACTAAAAATGTAAAAAGATATTTGCGATTTCAAAAAAAAATTAAATTTATTTTACATGATAATAGAATGCATTTTTTGTTAAAACATCATTATGACCGTTGTGGTAGAGTTTTAACATATATTTTATATTTTATTGTTTATTGAACAAATGATAGAAAAATTATCAAAAAAATATTGCAATTTAAAGATGAATGAATATTATTATTTACAAAATTTTATCAGAATAAAAAGATACAAAAAATTTTTGCTTTAATCAATAATAATCCACAAGCATTTAATATTAATAACATCAAGATGTTTGATGAAATTAAACCATTTATTGAAATGCTAATATTTTTTATTAAAAAGCAACAAATTCAACTTCTTATTTCTAATAATAAAACATATAACATTATCTTTTTATCATTAAGATATTTAATCTACAATTCTGCTATTTCTAAAATTTCTCAACCAATTAATAAAATTCTTGTTGATTTAGATTATGATAAAAAATATATTATTACTTTGAATAATATTACCTTATTTGCAAATGCAAAAAATTATATTTTACATAGTTGTGGAAACAAAATAAGTGATTTAATATCATTTTTATTTGGTTGTTCAAACGAATTATTTAAATAAATTTTTGTCCTATTTCAAAAATATGCTTACCATTAATTAATTGGTTAACATGACAAGGTCTTTTGCCAGTTATTTGAATAACAGTAAGATTTATTATTTTGTCTCGTGTACTAACTTGTAAACCATTTTTATTAATAGCTAGAATAGTACCTGGTAATGATGTATTAGTGGTATTAATAATAGATGCTTGATGAATTTTAATTATTTGATTAGCATAAGTTGTATAAGCACACGGCTTTGCATATAGGCCTCTTATCAAAGCATCAATGTTATTCGCTGTATCGTTTCAATTAATTTTTTCATCATCTCTTGTTATATTGTAACCAAATGTAACTTTTTTTTCATCTTGTGGAAAAGATGGTATTTGACTACTAAATAATAATGAAAAATCATTTTTTATTATTTGTTGAGCTAGTAAACATAATTTATCATATAAAGATGAATAAGTTTCATTATTTGAAATAGTTAATGTATATTGTTTAATAATATTACCGGCATCCATTTTTTTAGTCATATATATGAGACTAAAACCTGTTACTTTTTCATGTTTAATAATAGCTCAATGAATAGGGGCGCCGCCTCTTAGTTTCGGCAAAATAGATGCATGCAAATTTATACAACGATATTTGGGAATAGATAAGATATTATCCGGAATAAATTGGCCAAAAGCACATGTAAAAATTAAATCAGGATTGAAATCTTTGATCTTATCATAAAGATTGCCAATTTTTGCTTCTTGTAAAATAGGAATATTTTTTTGCATTGCTAAGGCTTTTACAGGTGAAAAAATAATTTGATGTTTTCTCCCAATGGGTTTATCTGGTTGACAAACAACAGCTAAAATTTCCACATCATTTCTATCTAAAATTGCTTCTAAGCACACAGCAGCAATTTTTGGAGTTCCAAAAAAAATTATTTTATTTTTTATTGGCATTTTTTAAAATTTTTTTTCTTTTCCTTTCGTTTTGCTTAAGTAATTTCTTTTGTTGCTTAACTTTTTGCTTAGCAATAGTTTTTTCCATCGCAATTTTTTTTGCATTTTCTGCATCTTTAATTGGAGATATTCATTCCATTTCACTATCATAATCAAGTATTTTATTGATAATGATTTTTCTGTCAAATTTGTTTTTAGCAATTTTTTTATTAATAACCTCACATTCAAAACATCTTGGCCTATCAATTTTTTTTGTTTTTTCATCTTGAGTGGTAAAGATAACAACAAATAAATCTCTAACTTTAGGCAGTTGAAGCTTTTCATTCTGCGGTAATAATTTGTTGTAATATTTTAATTGTCAATTACGAATTTTAATTTCAAAATTTTTATTTATTTTATATTGATATGATCCATTTGGATTAATATTATTAACATAATCGCGTTTAACAACAAAACTATCAATTATCTTTTTTCCTCTTTCATTATTGTCTTTTAAGAATTGTTTAATAATTTTTCAAACTTCATCTTTATTTTTTCTTGTAGATAATAATGGATTATTGTTTCTTTTTTCTTTTCTTTTTTTGTATCATGCAAAAAAAGCAATGCCAACAATGGCAAAAAACATAATTATAAACAATGAATTAGAAGTTGTTTTCATTATCGATAAGTGTTAATTAATTACCTTATGTGTTATAATTATAAATTAATTTATATATTTAGGATAGTAAATGGCTAATATTGCATCAAATAAAAAATCAAAATTACAATCAGATAAAAAGTATATTTTCAATAAAACTAGAATATCTGCATTAAAAACATCTATAAAAAAAGCGAAAAAGACTCGTAATGTAAAAGATTTAGCTATTGTTTGTGCAATTGCTGATAGTTTAAGTAGAAAAGGTATCATTCATAGAAACAAAGCTAATCGAATTAAAATTAGAACCGCTAAATTTGTTAATAAAAACATTGGTGGTGTCAAAAAAGAAAGTAAAATTACTCAAAATTCAACTAAAGATGTCAATAAAAAAATTGATAGTATTGGTTCAATATCAACTTCTGATAAAGGTAATAGTGACAATAATGTTGGTAAAGAATAAAATTAAATATATTACTAGCTTTCTGACTATTGGGGCAGTTAGCAGTAGTTTGTCTGCTTGTGCCAAATCTAATAATTTTGAAATTAGTTGATTAGATGGTACTATCATTAATTGTATAGGTGAAGAGTACTATAATTATCACAATATAAGTGAAATTAAAAATGCTATTGTTCAAAAAGTTGAAATAGCACCAGATTTATCTATATCAGTTTTGCCACAATGAGATGATAGTAATCTAGAAAAAGAAAAAATGTATTATGATCTTGTGGCTAGTTTAGCATTCAATAGTAATTTTATTCCTTTTTATTTAGATTTTTCTAGTACTGATGGTAAAATAACTGGTAGGATGATTAATTTAATTTATAAAAACAAAAATAAACAGATATTACAAAATGAATCAATCATTGGTATACCATCATATAAAGTCAAAAATAAAATTATCTACCTTTATCTCAATGATCATGAAATTACTAATTCATATAAATTTATTAATACTAAATATAAAGGAGAATAATATATGCCAGAAAAAATTTTATTAACTAAAGATAAAAAACAAGCTATTCAAAAAGAATTAGATAATCTTATTCATGTTGAAAGAAAGAAAGTAATAGAGTCTATTAGATTAGCTCGTGAGCAAGGAGATTTATCAGAAAACGCTGATTATGATGCTGCTAAAAATCGTCAAGCAGAAATTGAAGCTAAAATCAAAGAATATCAAAATATTTTAGATTTTGCTCAAATTATTGATGATACATCAAGTCATAAGCAAGATGTAGTTAAAGTAGGCACTAAAGTAGAAGTTTTAGATATGAGTGATAACAAAATATACAATTATTCAATTGTTGGTGAAGTAGAAGCTGATCCAGACAATAATAAAATATCTAATGTTTCTCCATTAGCAAATGCTATGTTAGGCCATGCCAAAAATGAAATTGTTGAGATAAAAGGTATAGAAAAACCTTATAAAGTTAAAATATTAAAAATATTAAAATTGTAGTTTTATTTAGCAATCTTAATGCTTGGTCCCATAGTGGTTGACAAATTGATATTTTGAATGTATTCACCTTTAACTGTTGAAGGTTTTTTAGATTTAATAAAATCTAATAATGCATTTATATTTTCTATTATTTGTTGGGAATCAGCAGAGACTTTACCTATTTTCATATGAATATTACCATACATATCAGTTCGATATTTATATTTACCTTTTTTAAATTCTTTAACAGCTGATAAAACATTTTTTGTTACAGTTCCTAACTTTGGATTAGGCATAAGACCCTTTGGTCCCAATATTTTACCTAGTTTTGATAATGGAATCATATATTTAGGATCAGTAATAATTAAATCAAAATCAAGTCAACCGTTTTTAATATCATTAATTAAATCAGTTGCACCCACTTTAATATCTAATTCTTTAGCTACAGCAGGCGAAATATCATCAGTAATAGCAACAATTCTAATAGTTTTCCCAAAATAATGTGGAAGAGTAATTGTTCCTCTTAATTGTTGTTCTGCTTTAGTTGTATCTAAATTTAGTTTGATAGCTATATCTATAGATGCATCAAATTTAGCAGTATTAGTTTTTTTAGCAAGTTCAACCGCTTCGGAAATAGAATATTTTTTTTTCTTGTCAATTAATTTTAAATTATTAAGATGTTTATCGCTAGAAACCATTATTATTTATTTTTTCCTTTCTTATCATCATTTGCATCTAAGCCATCAATTTTTATTCCCATTTGTCTAGCTGTGCCAATTACACATTTTAATGCAGCATTTTCATCATAACAATCTAGGTCAATCATTTTGTATTTAGCTATTTTTAAAGCATCTTCTTTAGAAATAGTAGCTACTTTATCAACTAATTGATTGTGACCAGCTTTTTCAATTTTAGCAGCTTTTTTTAGCATAACTGATACTGGTGTAGTTTTAATTTTAAATTTGAATGATTTATCACTATAAGCAGTTATTTCTACTGGGAGCAATTCACCATTATTAGCTTTAGTTTTTTCATTAAATTGTCTAATAAATTCACTCATGTTAATACCATAAGACACTAATGAGGGAACAACTTTAGCTTGTCCACCTATAAAATTCATAATACTAACACGTGTTATTTTTTTCTCCTTTGCCATGGTTTAACCTCTAAGTAAATTAATTTTTATTTTGTAAATTGTAAATATGACTTATTTACAATATTTAATAGTATAGCATTATAACAAAAAAATGTTATATAATGTTATTTCATAAGATAATTTAAATATTTGACTAAAATTGTTGATTCTAAATAAAATCATTATGTTTTTTACATATATTATTATTATTACTATTAATGATTTATTAGTAATATAATAATTAATTAATCAAAGCATAAATAGAATGCAAAATCTTTCATAATTGTGTTTATGGTAGTGATATAATATATTAATAAAAGATATCATTGTTAGAGGTATAAAATGAACAAATTTTTTAATAATATTAGTTACAAAAATAAAGTCTTATATTTTTCTTGTTTATTGCTTACTACAAGTGTAGTATGCCCACTTACTTCATGTGGTAGTGATGGAACAAGTAATGATATTGGTGGATTTGATAAAGAATTTGGTTTTGATGCTCAAACTTATAATAGATTGGAAAGTCAATTTATTAGTAAGTTTGGTGCTTCTTTAATAGACGATAAAGGTATCGAAAAAGATGTATATATTAACAAATTTAACAATTTTTTACAAAATGATTTAGCAATTTTACGAAATAAATTATTTGATCCAGCACAAAATTATAGTTTTACAGTTAGAACAAATACCCTAATGGATTATGCTTCTAAAAATTACAATATACAACTAAATCGTAATACTAATATTAGTCAAATTGACTTTGATAATTTAAAACAATCTTCATTAGAAAATCTTGTCATTTATATGGAGAATATGGGATTTACTAAAGTTGAAATAGATGAAAAGAAAGTGGTGTTTAATAATAAATTTGATAAAATACTAGAAAATTACAAATTAAAAACTTTAGATAATGCTCAAATTTTAATGCAACTCCGAGTTGATGTTATTGATTGTTGAGCAGATTTAGATGATGAGTTTGCTTATTTGTCAGCCTATAACCATTTAAAAAAATTCTTTGATGAATATGAATTTATAGTAAAAGACCAACAAGTTAATAATGACAACAATTATTTATGAGATAAATTGCTAATAACTCCTGGTTTTATGGGTGAAAATAATACCGGTAAGATAGACCAAGATATTAATTGTGAAATTTCAGATTGGATAGATAAACTTTTTACTATTTCTAAAAAATCCCAAGAATCTGAAAAAGAAGATAATAAAGATACTCTAGCAAATGGTACT
>CACXEQ010000006.1 GCA_902766725.1 uncultured Ureaplasma sp. | reverse complement strand
TTCTAATGAATATTATATGAACATAGATTGACAATTAATACATGCAAAATATCAAGATAAGGATCAAGAAACTAAAAACAAAGTAATAGCTCATTTAGCTACAACTAAAGATGGAAAAGCGGTTGATTATACTGACTTTAAAGATGGTCAATTACCATCTGATAAATATCAATTTACTAAATATAATTTGAAAGCTACACCTAATTATCAGCAGGAAAAAATGACCGATGCATATTTTGATCAATCAAAAAGACCTGATCAAAAAATTACATTTAGTTGAGATAAAGATGCAATTGGAATTGACTATTTTTTACCAAGTGATGCAAAAAATAAAGAAGATTTTATACCATCAAAAACGTCATATGAAGTGCAAATGTCCAGAGATAATTTGTCTTTAATAGGTTTACAACTTAATGGTACTAATTTATCTGACTTATTAGATAAAAAGACTAATTTACAAGATAGTCAATCTACTAATACTAATGATAATTTAAAAATCGAAGAAAAATTTGTAAAATATTGTAATATCAATAGTGATTCTATTGTTTCTTTTTCTGATAATGAAATAAGTAATAATACTATTCAAAATAGTTTTACTGTTGCCTTTACAAATAGTAACAATATAGAGTATAAGGTTGAAACAAAATCCAATATGAATAATATCGGACCTTCTAAAATATTTTTTAACAATGCTGTGAATTTATATAAAAAAGTAGCAGATTATGTTGATGCTGGGAAAATTCTAAATAAAACTGAGTCACTACATTGATTATCCAATGCAATCAAAGTTGAGTTGACTATTTTGTTTGGTATATTTACACTTATATTGATATGCGTATTATTTAGATACAAATATTATTTTTATAATGAAAAATTAATTCCTGCTTATGAAAATAATGTTGTTAGAAAAGATTTTAAATATAATTTCACTTGTTTATTTTTTATTTTAATTACTACATTATCGTTGCTTTTAGTGTGAAAATTTACTATTAGTGATCCAATTAGTAATGATGTTGACAATGTAAAAAAATGAAATGATAAGATAAATGGATCTAAATCTGGTGATTATAAAAAGATAAATGTTATAGATAAAGTTAATGATGATAAAGATAATTTTGCATCTACTGATGAATTTATGAAATATTATGAAAAAAATTCAAATAATGCATTTGTATCATATTTTTATTATTTTCATTTTATTGAACTTTCTCAAAATCAATCAAATAATAAACAATTAACCACTCTTGATGAACAAGTTAAAAAGGATTATGATGATTTTAATGACTCAAAACTAGATTGTAAAATAAGTGATAAAAATTTCGGTAGGATTGTTATTGGGGTTATATCAATGTTTGTAATTATTTTTGGTTTATATGTGCTATATATTAATTATGTTACAACACGTAAAGTTATTTCTATTTTTGATGATTACAATAATGATTACCATAAAATTCATGATGGTGTACAAAATATGTTAGATGATCATTGAAAGCAATTAAAACAAGAAGTTGATCATACAAGTAAAGAATTTCAAAATGAATTTAATGAGTTGGTAGATGATATAATGAATCTGAAATATTAAAGTTGTGTGTTGAAGGTAATGTTTTAGTCAGAAGAATTCTACTAATTAATCATTTAATATTTAAAATAAATTCGTTAAATGTTGCTGAATAATATTCTAATTTAGTATTAAAATATTAATTTTGTTTTTATATATATAACTACCCAATTGAACATCACTTTTCATTTTTAAAACAAGAATGTTTAAATTTCATTAATTGAAATTATAGAGACTTAAAAAATGTTTATCAAAATATTAAAGATTATTACAAGTGATTTAATAATGAAAGAATTTATAAAAATTCAAGTAACAAAATAGTGGTAAATAAATTAGTTTATAATCATAAAGAAAGTTGTCTAAATTTATTAGTCTAATTTACTTTAGGGTAAACTTGTCCACAAAATAAATATGTTGTGGAAGTAAATATAAAGTAATAAAAAATAAGTATAATTAATAAAATATTAATGTGTTATTGTAGAAAGTGAGGTGATAGTAAATGCAAAAAGTTATAGTAAAAGATGGTAATTTAGATGATGCAATGAAAAAATTTACTAGGATTACAGCTGAAACTCGTAGAATTGCTATGTCTCACCAATATTATTTAAGACCAGGTCTTAAAAAGATGTTGAAATCTAAAATGGCAAAAAGAAGAAAATATAAATAAAGGTTGTCAATAAAGCTTAATGAAAAATTTTATTAAATTTATTGGATTTATTTTGTCAATTCCTTTTGTTTTTATTGCTTTACTTTTTAATTTACTATCAGCTAAAATCAAAGCAAAAAAATATATTAAATCTCCACAAGATGTTTTGTTAGCAGATCGTCAAAAACTAGTTTATAAAATATTCAAAAAATTTATTTATTTGTCACATATAAAAGTTGATGCAAATGGATTAGATAAAATTCCTTCAAAACAGTTATTCTATATAGCAAATCACAAAGGAACATGTGATCCATTGATAATTTATGTTCTTTTATACGATAACAATAAATTGGGTGCTATATCATTCATTGCAAAAGCAGAATTAAAACACAAATGATATTCAAAATGAGTTGGAATTCTTTGTGACACTATTTTTTTGCAACGTGACAACGGTAGAAGTATTTTAGATTGCTATAACAAACAAATACAAAATATCAAAAATGGTTTTTCAATTGCTGTTTTTCCTGAAGGCACAAGAGTTAGCGGTGATGTCTTTTTAGAATTTAAGTCCACAACTTTAAAACCTGCTTTTGAAAATTTTTTAACAATCATCCCAATTGTTATTTATGGAACTGATACTAAAGTTTGCAAAAAGAAAAGATTTTCTCCATATTGTGTTAAGATTGAAGTATTAAAACCAATCCAACCTACAGAATTCATTACAATGAAGCAACAAACATTAATGCCTATAATTAAAAAAAACATTGTAGATAAATATTTTGAATTAAAAGAAGGTAAATAAAATGATTTATTTAATTTGTTTACAAGATGAAGAAAAATGTTTTATTCCTATTAACTCCAAATCTTATCTCACTACTAATTTTTTTCATTTTTTTCTAACATTAACAAAAAATAAGAATGTTTTATTCTCTTATTCGTTTTTTAAACTTATTAATCACACATTCCCAAATAGAAATAACATCATATTTTTCAATAAAAAAAAAAAAAAAAAAATACCATCAATTCCTAATGGAATATTGACAAGTAATATTAATGACATTATTACTTATTGCCATAATAAACAACAAGACATTTATATTTTTGTTTCAAACCAAAATTTTTGTAATTTATTTGCTCCATATGATGATTATTTAATAATATATGAAACTGCTGATGAAAAAAATATTAAATATTTAACACCTAGCATTGATATTATTAAATTTAACGAATATAATTTTTTAACTAAAACTATTGACAAAAATGCAACAATTTATTATTTTGCAAAAAATGATCACATTTATTAGGATAGGAGTCATAATATGAATCTAAAATTAAATTTAATTGATTTTGATGGTCCATTAGATTTGCTTTTGACTTTAATTAAAGAAAACAAAATGGAAATAGAAAATATTGATATAAGTAAAATTGCTACACAATATTTGATTTTTATCTATGCTCAACAAAATATTCAAATTAATGAAATGGGTGAATATCTATTAATTGCCTCAACATTATTGTGAATGAAATCTAAAGCTATTTTAAATTCTACAATAAAATTATCCAATGATGAGCAACAACAATTATTTTTAGAAAAACAAAAGCTAATTAATCAAATTCTACAATACAAAAAATACAAAGATGTATCTAATAAGTTAAGTAATTTAAAAGACAAACGTTCTACCATGTTTGCTAAGCATGATGATAATATAGAGGATGTTTTAAATAAGAAAATTCCTAATAGTTATTATATTTTGCCACATTCTATGAACGTAAATTATTTATATACAAGTTTATTAAATGCATATGAAAAATGAAAATTAAATATATTCAATAATCAAAAAATAATTGTTCAAGAAGTTTCAACAGAACAAGTTGAAAAGGAAATTAATAATATTTTTCAAAAATATAAGAATACTAAAAAATACTCGCTAACAGATCTTTTTGAGTTGATTGATGCACAACATTTATCTGATCAATATTTAGTAACATGTTTTATTTGTTTACTAGATTTAGCAAAAAATAATAAAATTAAATTAAACCAAAATACATATGATGATGAAATATACATTGATGTTTTATAAGGGGTAAAAACATGAATTATAAATCAATAATTGAATCAATTTTATATACAGTTGGATCAAAAGGAATCGAACTTAGTGATTTAAAAAAAATTTTAAATATTAATATCCCAGAGATTAGAACCATTCTAAAGGAAAAAGCAAAGCAATTATTTGACGATGAAAATTGTGGTTTATGCATAAAAGTTTATGGGGACAGGTATTATCTTCTAACAAAAGAATGCAATCATTCATACTTAGAAAAACTAGTTACTACAAAAACAAGAAACCCTCTAACTCCATCATTACTTGAAACAATTGCCATTATTGCATACAATCAACCTTGTCCAAAATCTAAGATTGAAGAAATTAGAAATATGGATGCAACATTTGCCATTAATCGATTGCTAGAACTAAATTTAATTGTAAATATTGGGAAATCTGATTCTCCTGGATGCCCTTATTTATATCAAGTAACACAAAACTTTTTTAATTTGTTTGGGATTAAATCTATAAATCAGTTACCTCCTATTGAAGATATAAATTTTGATGAAAAAGATATAAATTTCTTTGATAGTTCAAGATAAAAAATTAATGTTAAAAAACTCAAAATATTATGCTAAATATAGATCTAATTGTTATGGTATAATATGAAATTAAGGAAAGTAAATAATAAGCAATATGACATATACAATTGATCAAATAAAAAAAATGGATGAAAACGAATGACAAGAATTCAGAAAAATGCGTTGATCTCAAAAACAAGAAACATATAATGATAAGGAAAATATTCCTGATTGGTTTTGACCATCACAAAAAGAAAAAGACAATACAATAAGAAAAAGAGCATGAGTTAAAAAATGTAATGCTTATGGTCAATCTCCAATACCACAAGAATGATTTATGCCTTCCAAGAATGAATATGTTGGTTTTTTAGAAAAAGTTGAAACAAGAAAAGCTAAAATATTGGCTAGAAAAAATAAAAAAACAGCTTAAATTATTTTAAAATCAATTTAATCAAATTCTACATATTGAGCAATATGATTAATGCCTGTGTGTGCAATTACTACAGTAGGAAATTGGTGAATTTCATATGGTAAATTGTGATAGTGCATTTTTCAACTATTTAAAAAATTATTGGTTGCTGATTCATCAACATTTGGAGTGAATAAAATTGCTTTTTTAACTTTCATACCATTGTAATTATCATTCATATATTTGTCACAAATAGTAAAATATTTATCATAATTTCTGGCCGTAGCAAGATTTGTTAAACCATTTTGATCAAACAAAATAATAGGATGCATTCCTAGAAGATTACTAATAGCTGCCTTCAATCCACTAACTCTTCCACCTCTAGCTAATTGTGTTAAATCATTAACCATAAGTCAACCAACACGTTTAGGTAAAATATTGGTTTCAATAAATTTTTCTACATTATTGCCAATAGCATTATGAGTTTTTAGGAATTCTTTCACTTCTGTAATTGTTCACAAAAAACTGTAACCAATATCATATGTTATAATAACTTTTAATTTAGGAAAATCATCAGCAATTATCTTTCATGTATTAAAATTAGAAGACAATTTACTATGAATAGGAAAAACAAAAACAATGTCAAATTTACTAGACATTTCTTTGGATACATTAATCATGTCATTTATATTAGCTTGGGAAGTCTTTACTACTTTATTTGCATCTAGTGCTTGTTTGAGTTGGACAAAATTAAAATCCATTCCATCTTTATAATTCTTATTATCTACAGTAACACCTAATGGAATAACTTTTACATCATCAATTGTATTATCACTAACATTAGATGAAGAATCAATAATAAAACCAACTTTTTTGTTATCAAAACTAATCATAAATTAAGTTATAATTTTAATTAACATGCTAAACATATTTTACCAAAATAATATTATTAAAGATACCTTATTAATCAATCTTTCTATTTCTGAGTCAGATCAAGTTATAACAAAAAAAGACATAATAATAGGTTTATTTAACAACCATTTAGTGTTCATCAACATTTTTAATGCATCAAAATACATTGATAATTTACAACCTGGTTTATTGTTTCCTACCAAACAACTACTACAAAAAATAAAAGAAATAACATCTTATGATCTATCAGAATTTTTTAATAATGGTTTTAAAGTCGCTATTGTCACTGAGTGTGATCCTATCAAACAAACTCATTTACACAAATGCAAAGTAAATGTTGGTAATGGTCAAATAATTGATGTTGTTTGTGGTGCTAATAATGTTAAAGCTAATATGAAAGTAGTATGTGCTCTTGGTTATACAGCATTACCAAATGGCAAAATTATTATTCCTGATAGTATTTTTGGATATCAAACAAATGGTATGCTGTGTAGTTATAAGGAATTAAATTTGAAACAAGATAAACTAGGAATTATTGAATTAACTAATGAAAATGTTGGAGATTATTTTATGGAACCATATGTTAATAAAATTTAATTTATTTACCAATACAGAAGTTAGCAAATAGTTTTTCCAAAAAATCTGAATCCCCTTTACCAATTAACTCATTTAATTGATTGTATGAATCATGTAATAACTCTGCCAATAAATCTATTGAAACATTTTTTTTAGCTTTATTAATTGTTAATTGTAAAATATCTATAGATTTCTTTAATGTTCCTATCTCGTTGCTTGTTTGTAAATAAGTCATATCGTTAGTATCAATATTTAATATCCCTATTTTTTGAATAATTAAATCAAGTAAAACCGATATATTTGATCTTTTGCAACTAAATAGAAAACCATCATATTTATTAGCTCTTTTTAAATCGGCTTTATTCAAAACAACTATATATTGTTTATTTTTTAACTTTTTGATGATTTTAAATTCATCATCAGAAATCTTTTTAGATGCATCTAAAACCATAATGATTAAATCAGCAATTTTAATTTTTTGCATTGTTTTCTTTATTCCTAATTTTTCTAGCATATTAGCATTTGATCTAATGCCGGCTGTATCAATAAAATTAAAGGTAATATTTTTATAATTCATGCTGCCTTCAACACTATCTCTTGTTGTACCAGGAATATTAGAAACTATAGCTTTGGATTCATTCAAAAATTTATTTAGTATACTTGATTTTCCAACATTTGGTTTACCAATAATAGCAATATTAAAACCTCGATTAATTCTAAAACAAATTTGGGAGCACAAATATAATCTTTCTAATTTATTAAGTAAAATGTTTAATCTTTTAATAAGGGTAGAATGGTCAATATTATCAATTCCATCATATTCAGGATAATCAAAATTTACTTCAATCGTACCAATTAAATCAAATAAATCATCAATAAATTTCTTTATTTTAAATGTTAATTTATTATTAATAGCATTACGGGCTATTTCTAATGAAAATAAATTTTTAGCATTAATACTATTATTAATACCAATAGCATTAAAAAGATTTATTTTGCCATTTAATAAAGCTCGATAAGTAAATTCACCTCTTTTGGCATAAACTGCTCCGTGTCTAATAAGTAGTTCAATAATTTTATTAGCTATAATAATGCCACCATGACAATTGATTTCTATTATGTCTTCTCCTGTATATGATTTAGGAGCAACATATTTCATTAAAAGAACATCATCAATTTGTTTATCATTATCAAAAATGGTTGTATATTGAATGGTGTAACCTTTTTTAATTAATTTATTATGAGAAATTTTTTGCACTATTGTAAATGCATTATCACCAGAAATTCTAATAATATGAATAGCACAATTTATTGGAGCTGTTGCTAAAGCTACAATCGTTTTCATTATTTTACCTTCTTTAATAAATTATAGATGGAAACAAAAATAAGATTTCTATTTGGATTTAAATAAATTTTATTTTGAATCTCTAATAACAATAGAGCTATATCTGGATACATCTGTTTGGATATTTCAATAAATAAATCTATTTGTTCATATGATAATTTTTTAAATTTTAGCATTATTTCATTAACATATTGTAATTTAGTTTTTGATGAAAGTTTTTTATTCATGTCATAAAACACCATAAACAAATCAAAATTATTTTGTAAATCTTCCATTGTATAAAAACACTTAGTAATAATTTTGCCTATTGTTGTAGAAACATTTTTACTTGACAAATACGTATCTACCATCTTATTATTTGTTGGTAAAAAGTAATATGAACAACGACTTCTTATAGTGGGAATAATAGCATTACAATTTCTTGTAGAAAAAATACCATATACATTTTTGGGAGGTTCTTCAACAAATTTCAATAAACTATTAGCGATTTTCTTTGAAATATATTCAAAATTTTTTATGACATAAAATTTAATATTAGTTTTTTCTAAACCAGCATACAAAAACCTAGAAATCAATTTTTCAATTTCCTCTTTTTTAATTCCCGTCTTGGCATCAAGAATAACTAAATCATAATATTTATTGTTATCAATTTTTTTACATCAAAAACAAGTATTACAACCACGTTTTGGGCAAATTATTGATTTCATACATTGTTTAAGAAAATAATCAAAATTAGCAAATGGGGCAACTTGTACAATTAATGATGAAAAATTATTAAACAAAATATTATTAAGCATAATTGATCAATTTTTTATCTATTATTTTAATAATATTTTTTACAACTAAATCTAATTTTTGATTAGCATCAATCATAACTGTATTCTTTGGATACTTTTTAACTAGTTTTTTGTATCCTAAATAAACTTTGTTATGAAGTTTTAATGACTCAGCATCAATCCTATTGAATTCTCTTTTCTTATTAGATTTAATTCTTTCTATACCAATTGATGGTTTCAACATTAAAACAAAAATAAGATTAGGTCATAAACCTTTTAATGAAAAATCATTAATTTTTTTGACAATTTCGAGTCCTAAACCTCTAGCTATTCCTTGGTAGATATATGAAGAATGGACAAATCGATCACAAAGAACAATTTTGCCTTTATTAAGATTAGGCATAATAAAATCATTAATATGTTGAGCTCGACTTGCTGCAAAAAGTAAAGCTTCAGTCATAGGAATAATTTTATAATCTAATTTATTCAAAATTATTTTTCTTATATCTTCAGCAATGGGATTATTTGTTCCCCCTGGTTCTCTAGTTGTAACAACACAATGAGGAAATTTCTTCCTTAAATATTTATAAATGCAAGCAACAACTGATGTTTTACCAGAACCATCAGGACCCTCAAATGTTATAAAAAAACCTTTATGATACTTATTTTCTTCAATCTTCATGTGGAATAACTTTTAAACTACCAAAATATTTATGTAAAGCTTTTGGAATAAGGATTGATCCATCAGCTTGTTGGTAATTTTCAACCACTGCAGCTCATAATCTGTCAATAGCTAATCCAGAACCATTTAATGTATGAACATATTTGTTTTTGCCATCATTATCCTTAAAACGCAACATCATTCTTCTTGCTTGGAAATCTTCACAATTAGAACAAGAAGATATTTCTTTATATGAATTGTAAGATGGTAATCATACTTCAATATCATATGTTTTAGCAGAACTAAACCCCATATCACCAGTGCATAAAATAATTCGTCTATAAGGAAGTTGTAAACCTTCTAATAATTTTTCCGCTTGTCTAGTCATAAATTCATGATTTTTATATGAATCACTTGGATGAGACAAAATAACCATCTCAGTTTTATAAAATTGATGCTGTCTAATAACACCTTTTGTATCTTTGCCAGCAGATCCTGCCTCAGATCTAAAACAACAAGTATTAGCAGTAAATTTAATAGGTAATTTTGAAATAGGCAATATTTCATTTGCAAAATAATTAGTTAATTGCACTTCTGCAGTTGGTGATAAATAATAATTATTGGTTAATTTAAATAAATCTTCTTCGAATTTAGGAAGTTGACCTGTACCAATTAAACTATTAGCATTTAAAATAACAGAAGGTAGCATTTCTTGAAATCCAGCTTTAGTGTTTTTGTCAAGAGTATATTGTATTAATGCTCTAATCAATTTAGCACCATATTTTGTATAACAAGTGAATCTTGAGCCAGTTAATTTGACTGCTCTATCAAAATCAACAAGACCATTTTCCTTAGCTAAATCCCAATGTGTTTTCGGTTTAAATGATCATTGGGGCTGTTGACCTCATCGATGCACTTCCTTATTTTGAGTTTCATCTTTTCCAACCGGAACAGAATCATGTGGAATATTTGGTATAGACAATATTTTTTCTTTTAAATTTGGTAAAATATCATTAATTTTGCTTTGAATTTCGTTGATTTGATTTTTTATTAAACTAACCTTTTTTTGGATAGTTACTATCTTAGTAGTATCATTATTTTCCTTAGCTGAAATAACATCATTAGATAATGTATTTCTTGAAGCATTTAATGTTTCTAATTCACTAAGATAGTGACGATATTTCTGATCTAAAGCATAAATATCATTCAATAATGGCAATCAAGATGCAGATCTTTTAGCAATTGCTTGTTTAACTGCATCAAAATCATTTCTAATTTTATTTATATCTAACATAACTTTCTCATAAATATAGTCAATCTCATTAAATATTTAATTATTATATATATAATAATTTATATTTATTTAGTTATGAAAAAAGACATAAAAATTCAATTTTCTGAAGAAGAGATTTCCTCTCTAATGAAAACGTGGGAAAAAGTTAAAAACAATTCATTTTTAACATCTAAGGCAAAAACAATAGAAGAATTTTGTAAAGAAATAATTATCACATTTGTCAAAGGACCTGATTTAAGTGCATTGAAAGATTTAAATTTAAGTGACTTAATGTCTCAAATAGGTGATTTAGATCATTTAAAAGATATTTTTAACTCTTTTAATAAAAGAAATAATGAACCAGATGATAAAAAAAAGGATATTGTACTTGATGATAAAAAATACAAAAGTTAATCTAACTCTTATTTTTTGTGTTAATAGAAAAAATTACAATCTAGATGCCTGCTTAGATGCAATTGTTAGGCAAGTAGATAAAAATTTTAATTTGATCTTTGTTTTTAATGATTGTAGTCAATCTGAAAAAGATATTTTTAATAAATATAAATTTCATGGTTTTAATAAAATTGATTATGTTTTTACATCTGAAAACATAAGTGATTCCTATTTAAATGAATACTTAATAAAAAACAATATTCAAACAAAATATGAATATTATATTAATTCAAGTGCTCTAATAGCAATTGACTTTGTTTCGACAATTAATTCCTTCTTGGAAGAACACAATCATATTGATATTATTAGTTTTTTTGCATCTCCCAACATTTACTTTAAAGAAAAATATGTCAAAGTTATGTCATTATCAGATGATTTTTGCAACCAACCATTAATTTTTTTTGATAATAAAATTATTTCAATTGAATATTTGCAAAAAAATAATATTCATGATACTTTATTTAAATATTACCCAAGTTTATTTTATGTGGAATTGATTAAATATTCCCCTAATTGATATCTACTAGGAAGACAGTTGTGTAAATTTGTTTATATAACAAATTCTAAAAACAATATTATCGATTTATTTGATCAGTGTGAAGAAATAAATGCTTTAATGATTAATGATAATTATTTTCAAAAACACCATAATGAATTAGAATATATTTGTATTGTTACACTACTAATTGTTTTCTTATATAGTTTTTATATTAATAACAAATGAAATTTAATAAATTTAAAAAAGATAATAAATAAAATTGATCTTTTTTTAAAAACTAATTTCCCTAATTGGAAGAAAAATGAATGATTAAGTTCCAAAAAAAATAATAATGATAAATCTTATATAAGATACTTAAAAAATTTTAAACCAAAATTGTTTTATATATTGAAAGCTTTTAAAACGAAATTACAAATTAATGGTTATGGAACTTACAAAAAATAATAAATTATTAACTAGATATCCTCTAGCTAGTGGAGTAAGAAGGTTATTTGCTAAAATAATTGATCTTCTAATTATTTCTGCAATTGTTATTGGATTAGGGTTAAGTATATTTACTACTGATCCAGAATTTAGATGATCTGAAAATAATAATTATTTCATTAGTCAAACATGAAGATATGGAATTTTTACATTATTAGTTGCATTTTCTTTTTATGGTTTAATGATATTACTACCATATTATTGAAAAAAAACTATTGGGATGAAGTTAATAAAACTTAGCTATTATAAAATATTACCATTAAGTAATACAGCATTATGTTTAATCAAACATGAACTTTTTGTATGAGAATTGTTTATATTTCTTGATTTAATATTAGGAATAGTATTAACTATTCTGTCACCAACAGATGCCTATACACTTCTTAGGGTTGTTTTGTTAAAAGAAAAAAATAAAGATTCACTTTTTTATCCTGGTTTAATATTAAGTAGTTTATATATTTTTGCTTTTATTCTTTTAATGTTTTTAATCATGGGTGTTTTTATAAAAAACAAAAAACCAGCTTATCATGATAAATATAGCAATCTTTACATCATTTATTTAAAGCCAATTAATGATCTAGATAAATTAGCAAACAAAAAAAAGCAATCTAAAAAAATAATTAATTATAGTTTACCTGGATCAATTAAACCATCAACAATTGAAGAAGTTGATAAACTATAATATTAAAATAATTATGGATTTATCCAAACTTAATAATGAACAACAAAAAGCTGTCACAACAACAGATGGACCAGTTTTAGTCATTGCGGGGGCAGGAACTGGTAAGACATCTGTTCTTACCCACCGTATTGCCTACTTACTAGAAAGTTTATCTGCTGATCCTTCTAGAATTCTTGCTTTAACATTTACAAATAAAGCTGCTGAAGAAATGAAAACTAGAATTAATAAAATGATTAAAACCGTTAATCTTCCTTGAATACGAACATATCATAGTACATGTTTAAAAATTTTAAAAGAAGATATTGATAAATTAGGTTGAAATAATAATTTTTCTATTATTGATGAAGAAGACCAATTATCATTAGTTAAATCTATTATTAAAAATCATGAACTTAAACTAAAAACTAATCACAAAAAAATTGTTCGATGCATAGGAGAAATAAAATTAAATGATCTTAATACATCTGGATTATCTTTTAATGATATAGCTAAGCATTTAGAATTATTAGATGAAACTGAAGCAAAATCAGTAATGTCTATTTTTGATACATATAATAAACAACTTAAATTATCTAACCAATTAGACTTTTCTGATTTAATTAATTTTGTTAATATTTTATTTAAAAAAAACGAAGAAGTAAGAAAAAAATGAGAAAAAAAATTTGATTATATTTTGATTGATGAGTTTCAAGATACAAGTTACAAACAATTTGAAATAATAAAAGCAATAGTAGGTGTTAACAATAATATTTTTGCTGTAGGTGATCCCAACCAAACTATTTATACATGAAGAGGTGCATATCCAGAAATTTTTGATGATTTCTATAGACAATTTAAAAATACCCAAATAATTAAACTAGCACATAACTATCGTTCACCACAAGATATTTTAAAAGCTGCTAATCAATTAATTGTAAACAATGAAAACAATTTCAAAAATGAGTTAATTCCTATTATTACATCAAAAGCAAAAGTTAAAATATTCAAAGCTGATTATATTGAACAAGAAGCTAACTTTGTTTGCTCAACAATTAATAATCTTGTAAAAAATAAACAATTTTCATATCAGCAAATTTTAATCTTATATCGAGCAAATTATTGCACAAGAAGTTTAGAAGAAAAACTAGTATCTCATCAAATTCCATATGTTATTTTTGGTTCAATAAATTTCTACCAACGAAAAGAAATAAAAGATTTACTTTCCTATTTGAAATTACTATATAAACCTGACGATCTGGCTGCTATGAGAATTATTAATGTTCCTCATCGAGCTATTGGAATAAATACAATTGATAAAATTAATAAATGAGCAACAGAAAATAATATAACATTTGTTGATGCATTAAATCGACTTGAAGATGAACCTTCTATCAATAAAGCAACTAAAACAAAAATTTATACTTTTTTACAACAAATTAAAACATTAAAACAAACAATTGAACAGAAAGGTTGGGAATATGCTATTAGTTCAATAGTTGAACATTTTAAATATATTGATTGATTAAAGCAAAACGAAATTGATGTTGAAGATCGTATTCAAAATATTGATGAATTAACTAAAGCTATATTAAACTATAAACTAGAAAACCCTAATTCTACTCCTATTGATTTTATTAATGAAGTAAATTTATACACTTCTGCAGAAAAAACAAAATTATCTTCTAAACCTTGCGTTTATTTAATGACAGTTCATATGGCTAAAGGAAAAGAACATGATGTTGTTTTTATTTATAACTTTAATGAAGGAGTAATTCCTAGTCCTAATGCTACTATTGATCAAACCGGAATAGAAGAAGAAAGAAGAATAGCTTATGTTGCTATGACTAGAGCTAAAAAAGAATTATACATTACCTGCACCAAAAACAACATGTTTGGTTATTCCAAATTTTTTCAAAGAATAAGTCCTAGTAGATTTTTAAATGAAATTCACACATATGAAGAAGTTTATCAAAATGTTTCCTCTACATCTAACAAAGATTTAGATTGATATGACTCAAAACAAGATAACATTAATTCATTACAACCACAACCAATTGATTTATCTAAAATTTATACCAATAATTATCAATATAAAATAGGTGATGTTGTTGTCCATACTACTTTTGGAAGTGGTGTGGTTGTTAATGTACAAGATGATACTATTGATGTAATTTTTAAACCGCCATATAGAAAAAAAACTTTATCTGCTAAACATAATGCCTTAAAAAGAGTAATCAGTTAATTAAATTATAATTAATGTAATATGAAAATAATATTTATTGGAGATATTTTTGGTAAACCTGGGCGAAGAGCAGTTATTGAAAATATTTCACAAATAAAGAAAAATTACAAAATTAATTTAATTATTGCTAATGCTGAAAATGCAAGTCATGGGCGCAGTTTAACTCAAAGCAATTATGATGATTTAATTAATGCTGGTATAGACATTATAACAATGGGCAACCATACTTGAGACATAAAAGAAGCTTATAAAGTATTGCAAAATAAAAAAATTATTCGACCTATAAATGTTGCAAGTAATACTAAAGAAAACAAATGTGGAAATGGTACAATCATAATTAAATGTAAAAATAAAAAAATTAGAATAACAAATTTGGTTAGTATGCAGTGTAAAACAAAAAATGCCACTGTTACTAATCCATTTAAAGCATTAAATAATTTATTAAAAGATAATTCATTAGAAACAACTGATATTCATATAGTTGATTTCCATGCAGAAACAACCAGTGAAAAAAAAGCTTTTTTGTATAGTTTTGCTAATAAAGTTTCATTAATTGTAGGAACACATACTCATGTTCAAACTGCTGATGAACAAATTTATAATAATACAGCTTTTATAACTGATGTGGGAATGTGTGGAGCAAAAAATTCTATTATTGGGGCTAAACCAAATGAAATTATTGATAAATTTAAAGGCAATAGGGAATATTTCCATTTAGAACCAGCAAAAGGAGCATATATATTTAACTCTATCATTGTTAATTTTGACAACAAAACAAACAAACCAATTAAAATATTTAGATACAATATTAATAATAATTAGTTATAGGGATTTAGTTTAATGGTAGAACAGAAGTCTCCAAAACTTTTAGTGAGAGTTCGATTCTTTCAATCCCTGCCATATAACTTAAAAATAAAATAATTAGAATAATAAATGATACAAAATCAGAGAGAAGAAATACATAAAGCAATTTGAAAAATTGCTAATGATTTAAGGGGAAAAGTATCAGGTTGGGAATTTAAAGCCTATGTTTTGGGATTTATGTTCTATCGATATATTTCTGAAAATGTTCAACACACTATAAATAATGAAGAATGACAAAGAGGAAATAAACAATTTGATTATGCTAATTTGAGTGACAAAGAAGCTGATCAAGCAAAGAAAGGATATATAGAGGAAAAAGGATATTTTATTTATCCATCACAATTGTTTTGTAATATTAGAAAAACTGCATCAAATGATGAAAATCTAAATATAACTATAGATAATATTTTTAAATCTATTGAAGCAACAACGTTAGGACATCATAGTGAAAGAAATTTTAAGGGGTTGTTTTCATCTATTAAACTAAATGATCAATCTTTAGGAAAAGAAGTTAAAGATAGAAACAAAAAAATTGTAGATTTATTGGAAGGCATTGGTTCTATTAACCTAGGTGAATATCAAACTAATGAAATCGATGCTTTTGGTGATGCATATGAGTTTTTAATGAGCATGTATGCACAAAATGCTGGTAAATCTGGTGGTGAATATTTTACTCCCCAAGAAGTATCAGAATTATTAGTACGTTTATCATCTGTTGGCAAATCAAAAATAAAGAAAATATATGATCCGGCTTGTGGTTCAGGGTCATTATTGCTTAAAGCAATAAAAATTTTGGGTAGAGAAAATATTAAATATTTTTATGGTCAAGAAACAGAACCTACTACATATAACTTATGTCGAATTAATATGTTTTTACATAATATTGACCCTGATAAATTTAATATTGCGTGAGATGATACTTTGAAAAACCCATATTTTTTAGATGAAAAACCATTTGATATTATTGTGTCAAACCCTCCATATTCAATTCCATGAGATGGTGATAAAGATCCATTAAATATTAATGATGAAAGATTTTCTCCTGCTGGAATTTTGGCTCCCAAATCAAAAGCAGATATGGCATTTACAATGCACATTCTTAACTATTTATCAACTGATGGATGTGCATCTATTGTATGTTTTCCAGGAACACTATATAGAGGTGGTGCTGAAAGAAAAATTAGAAAATATTTGGTTGATAATAACTTTATTGATTGTATTATTCAACTACCTGATAACTTATTTTTTGGAACAAGTATTTCAACATGCGTTATGGTACTTAAAAAAAAT
>CACXEQ010000005.1 GCA_902766725.1 uncultured Ureaplasma sp. | reverse complement strand
GTATTTTCAACAAAATAATAACCATTTTTACATGTATCACATTGTTGATCATCTATTGATAAACCCTTATTAGTACAAGTATCACAATTTGTGTAACAATCAATATCAGCAGTAAATTTAAATTCTATCGTTCTCCCATAATATTCATCAGGATACCAATCAGTAGGAATTATTTCCCCGAACATATCTACATCTATAGAGCACTCAACGAAACCATCATAATCAGCTTCATTAAGATAGGGAGCTATTCCTAAAACATATCTGCCTTTTGGAATTTTAGTTGTGGAACTTCTTTTAGTTATAGTTAGTTCATCATTTAATGTTAAAGATGCTCCTTTTGTTATTGTTTTTCCAGATTTAGTTTTTACTTGAAAATAAGATGTACTAGGTATTTCCATTACTACAATTTTGACAAAGACATAACAAAATAAATTATTTTCTATTCCTTTATAATAATCTTTTATTTTAATTGTATATGAATCATATTTATCAAAAAGCCTGTTTACAGGCTCTGGATCTGTTGTATTTGCATATCCGAATACAATGAAGCCTGAACGATGCTCTCCATTTTGAATATAATTCATTTGAACTCCATAGGTATTTTTATATCCAAAAGCCTGAATCCCTGATT
Organism: uncultured Ureaplasma sp.; assembly: GCA_902766725.1. Taxonomy (GTDB): domain Bacteria; phylum Bacillota_I; class Bacilli_A; order Mycoplasmatales; family Mycoplasmoidaceae; genus Hennigella. The sequence goes on along the minus strand of CACXEQ010000005.1, from coordinate 1,428 downwards.
GATAGTCAATATTATATAGGTCTTTTAAAGGCATATCAAAATAATGTATATCTATTGTTTTATCATCATTAAAAATGTTGAATAATGCAACTATTAAATGTCTATTAGTTTCTTCAGTTAAAGATGTTAATCCGAAATAATAATCATTATAAATAGCTAGAGAATTTTCAGTATCAGAGATTTTATAATTTAAATTTTTGAAAACAACATCTCTTGTTAAATAAGAATTTAAATTACTTAAACTGGCAATACCCTTAGTATTAACAGATAGTTTTTTTAAAACTAAAATAGGTTTGGCATTATTATCTGAAGTATCAGTAAAATAAGCAGAGATACTAATTTCTCCCTTTAAAAAAACAATTTCATGGAATGAATAAATTGCTTTTTCAGGGGGAGCATTATTTTTTTCTAAATCAAATTGTTTTAAAAAATTTAGATTACTATCATAAACTCTAATAACATACATTTGGTTTTCATCCATATCAAGACATTCAATATATTGGTTAGTTGTAATCATACATCTTCTGGAATCTTTGGAAATTGTTTTAACATTTTCTTTTAATGTTTTAATTAATTGTATGCAATTATAAGCCTCATTTGAAATAACTTTAAATTTTTGCATAACTAAATAATTACCAGTAGTTATATATGCATATATAAATGTATTTTCTTGTTTTGTTATTAATAAAGTATTTTTTATACTTTGTATTTTAAATCCAAAAATATCTTCTATTTTAGTACTAGTATATTTTTTATCATCAAAGTCCAAAATTTCAATCGCCTCATTATTGGATAATTTTAAATAACATTTATGATTATTTATTTTAACAATAGCGCCAACTCCATTTTGACTATATAAATTACTATTCATATTTATATTATTTATTCTAATTCCGTCAATATATTCTCTACCATCCTGCTTTAATGTATATATTTGTTTTTGACTAAACGGTTCTCCTAAAGTAGATTCCATAAAAATATCTCCTTCATCATTTCTTCCAAAAGAACAATAAATTGGACTTCCATTTTCAGTAGTATATAAAAAATCTCCTAAAAGTTGTTTTTTAATGATAGGATTAGTTATACTACATATTTGATTTGAGTATTCTTCTTCAGTGCAATATTCTAAAACACATGTTTTTGTTGTTGTTTTAAAAACAGGTTTGTCTCTTGGACATTCTATTAATTCCAAATTTTGTTGACATTCAGTTTGAGCAATAGTTAAAAAAAATAAATATACAAATAGAAAAATAATTTTTTGGTCTCTTTTTTTAATACTAGGCTTCATTTATTTTGTTTAATTTTACTTTTATTAAGAGATTATAATTAATATATTTTTTTATATTTTTTTAATTGCTTATTGTATTTTATATTTTTTCTATTTTATAAAAATAATATTGGGGATTGGGGATTGGGGATTGGGGATTG
>CACXEQ010000004.1 GCA_902766725.1 uncultured Ureaplasma sp. | reverse complement strand
AAAGAAGCACCATACTTACTAATAAATTGTCTTTCTAAATTATTATAAGTTTGAGCATCAAAACCAAATTCTTGGTCAAACCCACCAATATCATTACTTGTACCATCACTACCACATGAAGTAAGTGGACATACTATACTTGTAGTAAGTAATAAACTAGAAAAACATAAGACTTTGTTTTTATAACCAATATTATTAAAAAATTTGTTCATTTTATGCCCACCCATCTAAAAATTTAATGTATCTTATATATATATTTATATTATATTTCATATTTTAAGCCTGGTTAATTTTTTTGGACCACTTTTAAAGAGGTGGATATGAAAAAAATTAACCAGGCTTAGAAATAAAAACACACAATTTTATAATAGTTGTGTGTTAATCTTAAATGGTGACCTGTATGGGATTCGAACCCATGAAAATGTGCACTTGAAAGACGCATGTGTTAAGCCTCTTCACCAACAGGCCTTAATATGGCGGCCACCACAGGGTTCGAACCTGCGACCAACCGGTTAACAGCCGGTTGCTCTACCGCTGAGCTAGGTGGCCAACAAATATGTATATTAACAATATACTATAAAATTATAACATTAATTAATTTAGTCAATTAGTTTAGTTGATAATTTTATCTAAACTATTTTAAATGAATTAATGTCAACAAATTTATTGGTTGTTATAAAACGCTTGTATAAATTGCTTAAAGATGAAAAATTCGATAAATAGTCATTAATTGTTTTACCAGATGAAATATTAAATTTATTTGGAATAAATAAACTGTTTAAATCTAATATTTTTTTAGCATTTTCATTTCCCAAAACGTAACCATCTTTAACATGATGACAAAGCAAATTAATTAATGTAATTATTGATGTAGTATCTAAACTTCAACCACCAAGTAATCCTGATGGTTGATTAGTAATAAAAGATGATGGTTCAATAATATGATAAATATTTGAAGTTTGAGCTAATTGTCAATCTAAAACAACTAGAAATTCTAGTGGAAATTTCATTTTTAAAATAACAATATTATTATAATATTTAGGAAGAATTTTTTGCATTTTTTGATAATATAAATTTTCATCATTTCTAGGATGACCTTTAAATATTCAATTATATTTATCAGGACTATATGTTTTAGACATTTCATCAAATATATTTCTAATATTTTGATCTCTTATATCATTATCATCAATAATATAACTAGGAGTGGGAATAATTATATTTTTCTTTTTACTATCAAAATGTTTATATGTGTCGCTTGTGGCATATAAAGAAACAAAATCACCACCATCTTTAATTACAGAAGCATTTTTTTCATCAAAAAATAAAAAAATAGAATGACAAAGTGAACTAAATGTCTTATCATTTAAATTAAAATCACTTTGGTGTGTTAACCAATTAATATTGGAATAAGCATATTTAATCATTGTGGCCGGAAATAAATTACATGTTTCGTCATAGTAAGTTTTGTATCAACTATCATCAGCTGTAAAAAATAAACAATATTTTTCATTATTAAAAAAAGCAATAGGATTTTGCAGTATTAACCTATTTTTATGATCATTATCAACATTTGAATGTAAAGCATCTCATATCTGAACTTGCTTTTTGCAATCAATATAGCCAAATTCAGCATATCTTTTAGCATATAAATCAGTAAAAGTAAAATATGTATAACCACCATCAGACAAGAAATATATTTTATTTGCTCTAGAATAAATAGTTCTTTGTAAATAAACTGAATTTTTTGAGTCTGTTAAGAAATTATCAAGAAGAAAATCAAAAATAACAAAATTAAAATTAATGTTTGGTTGATATACATCATACATAGCATAAATTTTTTCAAGAATCTTTTGAACAACAATATAGTTACTCCATCAATATTCATTATCACTAGATCCAGAATATTCTTCATGATCAGTATCAAAGTCCTCAAGGTTAGTTATTACCATATGATTTCCATCTCTAACTCCGTATTTTAATATGTCTTTATATTCATCCCGTTGCCCACCAGCATCACCTAATAAATTTCAATAACTATAACCAAATGATGTATTATGACTATCCGCACCAAGTTTATATTGAAAATTTTTAAAACAAATTAACATAATTTGATCAGCAAAATCATTTTTGTTATGATAATTATTTGTAGATAATTCTGAACTAGTGTAATATATTAAAGAAGATTGTAATAAATAATATGCAGAATCAGCTGTTAAATAAATTGTAGGACAATTAGAACTAGCAATTTCATTAATACATGTATTTCAGGCATTGATATCATGTTTAGCTATTTCAGAATCACAAATAAAAAAATTCGTTCCTGTTTGACAACTTGCAACTATCGGTGAAAATGATGATAAAAATAAAATTGAAAAAAAGTGTTTGTTTTTATTTCACATAATATAAATTTTGTTAGTGTGTATTATTATACAATCAAAACTATGTCATTTTGTAATGCCAATATTAAAATAAATCATATTGATGTGTCCTTTTCAAAATTTATAATAATAATTGCAACAAATTGACTTTTTTTAACAACATTACATAAATTAATATTTAATATAATATATTTAATTTATGGAGATGTACCCAAGTGGTTAAGGGGCCTCCCTGCTAAGGAGGTAGATCGAGGAAACTTGGTGCATGAGTTCGAATCTCATCATCTCCGCCATTTAAAAAGATATTTCTCTGTTATTCAAAAAATAATAGAGAATTTTTAATTTAAGATAAAAAAACAACAAAAAGACTTGAGTAACAAATAGTTTTCGAAGTTTAATATTATATTAAATAAAACAAAAATTATTGGTCTTGTTCTGTATCATCACTAATTTCTTCTTCATCACCATCAACATCACTAATATCATCAAATTTATTCTTTGACTCATTATACATTTCTTCTAATGTTTCTTCATCATAATACATTTCTTCATCATTAAACATTTCTTTTTCATCAATGTCAATTTGCTTTAAATCAGTATCAGAAGCATCAGCAACATTAAAGTCCAAATCATATGAACTATTAACAAAATCTTTTTGCTCATCATAAGTTAAAAGTTCTTTAATTTTTCATAAATTATTGCCAATAAAAATGAAACGATTATCTTGTAATAATGCTGTATAAACATGTGCAACTGTTTGTTGTTCTTCTTTGTCTAATTTATATTTTTTAATTAAATCTTGTCATAACTGTTGAAAAGTAAAAGACTTTTTGCCATATTTTGTTTTTGCCATTTCATATGCAAGCGTAATAATGTGTTTTTTAGCCATAAGTAATAATCTCTTTGTATTAAGTATACAATTATTTAATTTTATTTACAACTATTACTTTCATCAACTTAGAAATCCCACATATTTTTTTTACTAGCATGCTGCATAGCGACAAAGGCATTATTTTTTTATTTAAATCATTGTATATCCAAATAGGTTGTTTATTTATTTGATAAATTTCTTTATTGTTAATTTCGCATTTATGAATATATAACTCAGGAAATTTTGTTTTAGAAATAAATTTTTTGATTAATTTATTGTAAGATTCATCACTATAACTAATAATTTTGTAGTCACTATTAATAAAAGTGCTATATAGTTTAAAAGCTTCTTGGATATATAAATCATGTTCGTATTGCATTTGATCTATGAAGAGTTCAAATTTTAAATCATCAATTTTTAAATATTGACAAATGCTAAAATCTTGGTTGGATAACCATGGAAGAAAATAATTAGCCATCTTATTTTGATTAACAATCTTTATTTTGTTTGTTTGTCATAAATATTTAAATCTTGATAACATTTTTTGAATTAACAATTGCATAGCAACGGTTTTTGGTTGATCATATATTTGCTCATACATATGATATCTTGCCATTAAGAAATTTTCAATAGAGCTAACAGCCTTTAAATGAAAACATATTTTATTTTTAACCACTAATAATCATTTAATAAGCATTGATACATCCACATTTCCATAACAAGCACCAGTAAAATGGCTATCCCTAGTTAAATAATCAAGTCTATCAACATCTATTTGACTAGAAATAAGACTATTAAGTAATTTATTTGGATGTTTGTGATCTAAAATATCAACAATTCTTTTTGTGTTTATTTTATATTTATGCAAAACCTTATTCACATCTGTGTTGTTGTCTAAAATGATAGCTTTAGAATATTTTTCGTGTTTTATATTAGTATAGTTTTCTCAAGCATGAGAGTGGGGACCATGACCAATATCATGTAATAAAGCTGCTGCCGATAATTCATTGATTTCATTTTTAGTAAAAATATTATGTAATTGGTCAACAACCATGTTAACAATAGCATATACACCTAAACTATGAACAAATCGATTGTGTATAGCGTTGGGAAATAGTCTATATGTTAATCCCAATTGTTTAATTCTAATTAATCTTGTCATCTCATGGCATTTTAGTAATTCAGCAATTCATGGTTGTTTAAAAACAATCTCTCCATGAATTACATCTTTTAAAAAATAATTTTTATTCGAAGGTACTGACATAATTAAATATTTTGTAACTTATCTAAAATTTTATTTTTACCTAAAATTGCTATGATCTTGTAAAGTTCAGGTCCATGATCAAGACCTGTTAGTACTAATCTAATTGGCATAAAAAGATCAGACCCAAAATTTTTAGTTATATTTTTTACATTATCAATTATTAATTTAGCATTATCATACGAAATAATATCATTCGTTTTTTGAAGTTGTTGCTGAAAACACTGTATAGTTTTATTTCATTTTAAATTGTTAGTTAATTTATCTTTAGTTTCTGGAGATAACAAATTATTTTGCAAGAAATTTTGCCTAATTAAATCATTCAACTGTTGAGCATAAGATATTTGTTTTTTAAATAATAAGATAATATCTGTTTGCTGATGTTTAAATGGACCAAAATCAACATTGATAAATTTTGCAACAAAATTTAAATAGTCTTTATCATTCATTAAGATAAAATATTGGTTACTCATTCACAATAATTTTTTATAGTCGAAAAAGGCTGGTGACTTGGAAACATGATTAATGTCAAATAATTTAATCATATCATCCAAGGATAAAATTTCTGTTTTTTGCTTGGGAGCCCACCCTAATAAAGCTAAAAAATTATCCATAGCTTGTGGTAAAAATCCCATCTCTCGATAATCTTGGATAAATTGTTTCAAACTATTATCTCTTTTAGAAAGTTTCTTACCTGTTTCATTAACTATTACTGATAAATGACCATATGTAATATCATCATTCTCTCAACCCAAAGCATTTTTAATACAAATTTGATATGGAGTGTTTGAAATATGTTCTTCACCACGTAAAACATGAGTTATATTCATATCATGATCATCAACAACAACACAAAAGTTATACATTGGAACACCATTAGATTTGAGAATTACGGGGTCAGTTAGAGCAGATGTAGGTACCGATATATCTCCTCGAATTAAATCATGTCATGATATATTTTGTCCATCTGGAATTTTTAAACGGATAGTAAAGGGAATTTTTTTGTTTAATTTTTCTTGAATTTCTTCATTAGTTAAATATAAACAATGTCGATTATATTTAGGAGTATGACCTGTTTGTAATGATTTAGCTCTTGCTTCATCAAGTTCTTGTTTAGTGCAAAAACAACGATATGCTTTGCCTTCTTTTAAAAGTTGATATGCTAATTGTTTATATTTTTCTAATTTATGAGTTTGCTGATATGGGCCATATTTTCCAGGATTTTTAACTGATTCATCAATTTTTAAATTCATTCATTCTAAATTATTAATTTGACTTTCAATACCACCAACAACATTTCTAGCTAAATCTGTATCCTCAATGCGCAAAATAAAATCACCATTATTATGTTTAGCAAATAAATAATTAAATAAAGCTGTCCGTGCACCACCAATATGAAAAAAACCAGTAGGACTCGGAGCATATCTTGTTCTTGTTTTCATAATCTATTTATTCCTTGATTGTTATAATAGTCGATCCGGTACCGGTAAAAAAAGCATTTGATCCATACTTTTTTAACTCATCACCTAATCTCGCATTATTCTCTATTATATATTTTGTTAAATCATTATTATTAATTGATTTGTTAGTAAATTGTTTATATAATTTTTGTTTAATAAACATATCTACATCGACATGTGAATGATAATTGATATCTTGATCTAATTTAGCAAAGACATCTTTAGAAAATGATAAATAAGAATTTAAATAAATCTTTACTTTTGGTTGTCAATTATAAATTGGAACAACATTTTGACCAAAACCAAATACTCTTGCCATTGTTAAACCAGATAAAAAAAATGGAACATCACTGCCAAATCGCAAAGCTATTTCTTTTAAATCGACAATAATATTTTTTGTTTTAAAAAGTATAAAATTCATAATTCTAGCAACAACATTAGATGAACTACCTAAACCTGCGCCATATGGAATATTTTTTTTAATGATAAATTTATAATTAATATTCAACCCATATCTAGTATGCAAATAAATCAATAAATTAGTTATTAATTTTTTTTCAGCAAAATAATTCAAATTTTTGTTCTTATAAAGAATTATCAATTTTTTTGATTTATGAACAACAATTTTATCATGTAATTTTTTATACAAAAAGAAAATAGAATCAATTTGATGTTTAAAATTATTAGTTTTTTTATAAACTTTAAGGCATAAATTAATCTTGGCATATGCTTTTAATTTCATTTTTAAAGTTATCATACAATCATTTTCAATTATTGTATGATATAACCTCTGGTCTTATGTTAATATCATAACCAAGTTTATCAAGCAATTTAATAAATTTATTTTTATTAATAAAAAAAGGAATATTGTTAATTAATTTTTTTCGCTTATGGAAAAAAAACATTTGAATAAATTTATAAAAATTATTATCATATTTTTCGTCTGTCTTTTTATCTAAAACAATCATAGCTGAATCAACTTTTGGGATTGGAAAAAAAGCATTTTTGCTAATGTCTAGAATTTTTGTTAATTCAAAATAATAATTAATAATATTAGTGAAAGCATTCCGAGAAGATTTAAATTTATAATTTCATTTGTTTGCTACCTCTTTTTGCACCATAATATACAGTGTTTTTATGTTGAAAGTATTTAAACATTTTAAAACAATTGGACTAGTGATAGAATATGGTATATTAGCAAATACTAATGTTTTAGAAGAGCATAATCCAGATTGATCTAAATCTATTTCTAAAAAATCATCATTTATTAATTTTAAATTTGGGATATTATTGAATTTCTTATATAAATACTCATAAAGTCTTTTATCTAATTCAATAGCAACAATTTTTTTATTTGTTCTTATTAAAAAAGATGTTATTGAACCAAGACCAGGACCAATTTCAATAATAGAACTAAATTTTGTTAAATCTGGAATATGATTACAGATTTTTTCAATAACTTGATCATGAATAAGAAAATTCTGACCCATTTTTTTAGAGGGATGAAAATTAATATTTTGCAAAAATTGTTTCAGGTTTATCATTAAATTTTAAAATTTGTAACAATGGATGACTTTTGTTTGTCTTTTTTGCGCAAAATAATTAGATGGATAATTCAAGTTTGTAAAAGAGCAAATAAAGAATTCAAAAATCAATATACCCCAACGCCAACGGCTGAAAAAATAACCATAATACACATAACACCCATAAATATATATTGAGTTTTATCAGTTTTTTTTCTTTGTTGTTTATTTAATATTGATGAATTGTTATTTTTAGAAGACCTTTTTTTAGATAATATTTTAGGAAATAACATACTTGCAATTTGTGACGCTATAACCAAAAGTAAGAAAAAAACATATGTTCAACCGCCATTAGTGAAATTATTAAATATTTGAGAAGTTGGTGTTAAAGCAAAATTTCAAATGTTGAATAGATTTGTAACTTTAATTGGTCTAACTATGGAAATAATCTTATAAACAATTAAAAATATTGGTAGAGTCAAAAACATTTGGCTAAATGCAGCTAATGGTTTGATATTATTTTTTTTATACAAATCTGTAATCTCTCTTTGCTTCATCTGCTTCGATTGCATATCATTTAAATCTTTATATTTAGCATTAATAGCAGCAACTTGAGATTGAATTTCAGACATTCTTTCATTTTGAAAAGTTGATTTAAACGAAATAGCTAAAGTCAATAATCTAATAATAAGTAACAATAAAAAAATAGCTAGTAAGACATTTAATCCCATCGCTCAATCTCTTGTAATGTAAATAAAATTATTAACCATTCAAGCAAATGGTCAAATAAACAAACCATAAAATGGGCCGTAACCAGCATCACCCATTTCACATGATCAATTTATGAAACTATTATATTGGTTGGCATCAGGGTGCATTTGTAAATCGAATCTAAAATCACATGTTGTTCCAAATGGAAAACCATATTCTAAACCAATTCCAAGTGAAGTGTTTTGAGCTGTTTTTGGATCAATCATTGTTTGAAAACAACCCCATAAACCCATTAACATCATAAACAAAAATATTAAAACTTTTACCCATTTTCAAATTTGTTTAAAAATTGTATGAGGAATAATCCTTTTATTTGGAGTAACATCAACTCAATATGGACTACCAAAGGGGACTGAATCGCTTGGTTGAATATCAGAAATATGTAGAACAGATTTATTATTCATTATATTTATTAATTGTGATTAAAATTTTGTCTTGTATTTCATTATATGTTTTTTTTAAATAAATTTGGTTTGGTTTAAATAAAATTTTAATTCCACCTTTTAAATTTGAATTAATCAAAATATTTCTTAATTGACGTTTAATCTTATTTCGTAATGTAGCATGCTTAAAATTAGACTTATTTACTAAAAGTGCATAATCAATATTTGCTTTATTAATACTATTAGCAAACCACAGAGTTATGAATGATAAATTTACTTTTTTATTTAATTTAAAAATTTGTAAAATAATGCTATTTGACTTAATAGATACTAAATTAACATTGTTTTTATTTTTCATCAGAAACAGTTAATTTTTTTCTTCCTTTTTGTCTTCTAGCACGTAAAATTTTACGACCTTTAGCTGTTTTAGATCTTACCAAGAAACCATGTTTTTTGGCTCTCTTAGCTTTATTTGGTTGATAAGTTCTGAGCATATCTAAATCCTAAAAATAATATTTTTTTAATTATAAATGATATTATAAAGTATCCTATTATTAAATATGAATGAAATCGATAACAAAAAAATAGAAAAAAAGATTCAATATGTTTTGAAAACTTTAAAAGATGATTACCAAAACAGTGAATTTTTTAACAAATTTGTAGAGAGTTTAAAGATAAAAAAAATTGATCAAAACAAAATTATTCTTCTTGCTACTAATAATTTTGCTAAACAAGTCATAAAAAATGACTTCTTAACTTTAATCCAAAATACATTTAATAAAATTGATAATACAAATTTTGAATTTGGTGTTATCTCTGAAAATGAAAATAGAATATTTGATAGTAAAATAGATTTTAATAGCCAAGATAACATTATAGGTCTAAATAGTGAATATACTTTTAATAATTTAATTTGTGGTGATTTCAATAAAGCTACAATTATTGCTGGTAAAAATGTTGTAAATGCTTCATTTATTTCCCCACTTTTTATCACTGGGTCAGTTGGATTAGGTAAAACCCATATCTTACATGCAATTGGAAATGAATACATAAAAATTTTTCCTAATAAAAATGTTAAATATGTCTCATCAGATGATTTTTCTAGAGAAATTTATAATGCATTAATTTCTGATGATAAAACACAAATCGAAACAATTAAAAGTGCATATAATTCTTTTGATTTATTATTAATGGATGATATCCAAATATTAGCTAAAAGAACGAAAATAAATGAAATATTATTTGGCATTTTTAATAATTTCATTAGAGACAAAAAATATATTGTCTTCACATCCGATAAAGATATAAATTTGTTAACAGGATTCGAAGATAGAATGAAATCTAGATTTTATTCTGGAATAACAACTACTATCCAAAAACCTAAAATAGATGATGTAAAAAAAATTATTGAAAAAAAAATCAATGATTTACACAATATATATAAATTTAGCAATGATGCAAGAGATTTTATAGCAAGAAGAAACACAAATGATATTAGAAAACTAGAAGGAGATATAAATCAATTATTCTTTTTTGCAATAAATAATATACCTAAATTTTCAACTATTAATTTAAAAATGGTTAAAAACATTTTAGCACCAACCAATAATGATGAAATTAATAGTTTTGGTTATGATATTGATCCACTTATTGTTATTGACCAAATTTGTCAGTCATATAATGTCAAATCTGAATTAGTACGATCAAAATCAAAATTAAAATATCTGTTAACTCCAAGAAATGTGTGTATGTATGTTTTAAGAAATAAATTTAATATGACTTATACACAAATCGGACAATTGTTTTCAGGTAGAGATCATTCGACAGTAATGGCATCTATTGAAAAAATAATAAAAATAATAAAAACTGACCAAAATTTAGAAATGACAATTAAAAATATTTATGAAAAATTATAAAAAACAACAAACAAAAAAGAAAACCACATTTCCACACTATAATAATATATAAAATAAATATAAAATAAAATATAAATTATGGAAATCATAATTGAGAAACAAGAATTTAGTAAAGCATTAAAAAATATTAATGATTTAGTAAGTAATTGCAACACACCAATTTTATCATGTGTCTATATTAATACTGAAAATGATAAATTGTTTTTAACAGCCACCAATGGAACAAGTTCTTATAAACAAGAAATTAAAAATATCCAAATAAAAAAACAAGGTAATGTATTAGTTAATGCAAATTTACTTTATAACATTATTTCAAAAATTAATCAAATTGAAATACTAATTCAACAAATAGATGATAATATTTTACAAATAAAAACTCCAACTTTTTCTTGTGAAATTAATTTGAATGATAGTTTGGCTTTTCCAAAAATTTTATTTGATTGTAATGACAGTAAAAAAATTATTTTAACCAAAGACACTGTTAATAATATTAAGGATAAAATTATTCCCTTTACTACTAATTTATTTAACAATACTTATAACATTACTAGTGGTATTTATTTTCATGCTATAAATAATAAACAAATGGAGTGTGTTGCATCTGATTCTTTCAAAATGGGTTATTACAAATTTGATTATGAAGGTGATGCATATAACTTCATCATTGGGAAAGATGTGATTAATTTTGCTTCTTCTATTCTTATTAGTTCAAATTTTAAAACAATTGAAATGTTGTTTAATAATCAAAATTGTATTTTAAAAATTGATAATATTTTAATGAGTTTTGCTCTTTTTGATAATGCTTATCCAAATATTATCCCAACAATTTTATCTCCTCAAAAATATAAATTTTCTTTAAAATTGAACGATTTAGTTAATGCTTTGAATATAGGATCAACATTTGTTTCCAAAGAAAGGAAACCAGAAGTTGTTTTTAATCTTGTTGGTGACAAGTTAAATGTTAAATTTATGTCTGCCGAAACTGGAAATTCATTTGAACAAATTCCTATTTTTGATGCTAACACAGATAAATTTAGTGTGAAATTTAATCAAAAATATTTTACTGAATTATTGAAAACAGTTAAATCTGAAAATATTTCATTTAATTTTACTGAATACAATAGAATGTTGATTATTTCTTCAGATAATCCATACTTTTTGAATTTAATTTTACCTATTAGAAGTGTTTAATAATAATTTTTTAATATTTTTTGAATAATTTTAATCATATTTCTAATGTTTTTAACATTAGTTTTAAATTTATTAGCAATTTCTTCAGTGGAAAATCCTAATGATTTTAGATAAATTAATTTTTTAATAGTTACTTTTGAATAAGTTTTATTGTTTTTAGTAACCAACTCAATTAGTTCATCTAATTCTTTTTTGATATTATCTTTAGGTAGGTAGGTTAAATTTTTATTATTTTTGTAAATATGATGTTTGTTTGCAATTGTGTCTCAACTTTTAGCTATATTTAAAATAAGTTCAGTATTTTTTAAATATTTTTGAATTTCCCTAATTGTTTTAATATATGACTTATTTACAACAATTGATCAAAGTGGATATTTTTCTTTTTGGAATTCTGTTAATGATTCTTTTATAGCTTTTCATACTATTGAAAATAAATCATCTCTATTGTATGGAACAGAAGCAAATTTTAGATTAATTCTTGCATAAATAATGTTAACTACATCATTAGATCATTTGTTATAAAAAAATAATGCTATTTCTTGATCATGTGTCTTTTTATATTTCTCAATTAGTTCTAATTCATTTTGAGTTAGTTTTATAATTGCCATAACTTGTTATGAGCAAATTTATAAAACAACTTTTATATTTTTAAAAATAACATGTATTTTATTTATATAAATTTATAAATTTATATAATTAACTTACTTATTAATTAATTTTGTTTATGCGAAAGAGATTTAATATATTTACTACACGTGGTAGAGAATTAAGAGCTGCTTATAAGCAAGCATTACTTGTCCATCAATTGAAAGACAAATATAGGGCTATGAGTAATGAAGATCTATCTGCACGGACACAATTCTTTCTTTCGGAACTAGAAAGAGGAATTTCTTTAGATGAAATTTTACCTGAAGCTCTTGCTACAGCTAGAGAAGCTATTTATCGTGTTCATGGATTGTATGCTTATTTAGTACAAGTTATAGGTGCTATTGTTGTTCATAAAGGCGATATTGCTGAGATGTACACTGGTGAAGGTAAAACAATCACCATTATTCTTGCTGCTTACTTAAATGCTTTAACAAAAAAAGGTATTCATGTCGTTACAGTTAATGAATATTTAGTTAAACGTGATGCTTTATTTTGTGCCCAAGCATTGAATCCTTTAAATATTACAGTTGGTTACAACTTGACAGAGATGTCATCTGATACTAAACGTAAAATGTTTAATTGTGATATTACTTACACAACTAGTTCTGAATTAGGTTTTGATTATTTGCGTGATAACATGGTTAAACAATACTCTGATAAAGTAATTAGAGAGTTAAACATGTCTATTATTGATGAAGTAGACTCTATTCTAATTGATGAAGCAAGAACTCCTTTGATTATTTCTGGGCAACCAAAACAAGATGTTAGTTTGTATATTGATGTTGACCAATTTGTTAAAACATTAAAATCTGATGATTATAGAATTGATGAAGAAACAAACACTATTGCTTTATCCAATTCAGGTGTTGACAAAACTCAAAAATATTTTAAAATTAATAATTTGTATAATATTGAAAATTCTGATTTAGTTCATAAAATCAGAAACTCTTTAATGGCTAATTTTGTTTTCAAATACGGTGTTGAGTATATTGTTAAAGATAATAAAATTAAACTTGTTGACCATTTTACTGGTCGTATTTTGGAAGGTCGTAGTTATAATGCTGGACTTCATCAAGCTATTCAAGCTAAAGAAATGGTAAAAATAGAACCAGAAAATGTAATTGTTGCTACTATTACTTATCAAGCTTTTTTTAGACTTTATAAAAAACTTGCTGGTGTGACTGGTACAGCATTTACAGAATCTGATGAATTTATGAAAATCTACAATATGATTGTTGTGACTGTACCGACTAATAAAAAAGTTATTAGAAAAGATTTGACAGATTATGTTTTTGAGACAAAGACTGCTAAATGAGCACATGTTGCTGCTGCTATAGAGCAATTACATGCTAAAGGTCAGCCAGTACTTGTAGGTACTGCTTCTGTTGAAGATTCAGAAGAATTAGCTACTTTATTACGTAACAAAGGTTTAAATTTTGAACTTTTAAATGCTCGTAACCATTCTCGGGAAGCAGAAATTATTGCCCTTGCTGGTCAAAAAGGCGCAATAACTATTTCAACAAATATGGCTGGTCGTGGTACAGATATTAAATTAGGTCCAGGCGTTAAAGAATTAGGAGGTCTGTTTGTTATTGGTACAAATAGACATGAATCACGTCGAGTTGATAATCAATTATGTGGTAGATCTGGTCGTCAAGGTGATCCAGGAATGACAAGATTTTTCATTTCTACTGAAGACCCATTATTTAAAAGATTTGGGGAAGATCCTAAACAAGATAAAGCTAAGAAAAAAGTTAATGATAATAAATTTTACGATTCATGATTTTTTTCTAGAATGATTAGAGCAATGCAAAAAAAAGTTGAAGGTCTTAATTTTGATATAAGAAAGAATTTAACTGATTATGATGTTGTTTTATCTAACCAAAGAGAAGTTGTTTATAAACAAAGAGACCAAATATTAAAAAATGAGAGAAATATTCCAATTATTAGAAATATGGTTAATATTGTTGCTGCTGATTTAGTTGCATTGTTTACTTCTAAATTAAATACCAATTTTGTTGATTCAAATGCTTTGGTTAAAGCCATTAATACAAAAGTTTTTGGTTTTGATGTAATTGAAGAAAGTTTATTTGAAAAAGCAACTATTCCCGCAGCTAAAGCTATTTTAACTAGAGTTATTTGATGTTCACTTCAAGCTAAAATAGATAGTTTTGATCAGAATCAAATTCAACAAGTTTTACGTTCTATAATTATTCAAAATTTTGATGTGGAATGAACTAATCATTTAGATGTTATGAGTAAAATTAGAGAGGGTGTGTCTCTTCGTTCTTTAGAACAAAGATCTCCTTTAAATATTTATGTTGAAGAGGCAGAAAAGCATTTTGATATATTGAAAAAAAATACTGCTCATAAAGTTGTTCTTTCAATATATAGACTTTATGTTCCAAAAGCCCAAGAAGCAATTGTTGAAAAACTGCATGAAAATATGTTGCTTTCTGATCACAATTATAATAATTGAAAAGATAAATTTGCTTCTCCTGAAACTAAAACTATTAATATTGATTTTTCTGATATTCTTAAAAATAATAAATCTGTCGTTAATAACAATGCTACTCCAGATAAAAAAGATACTCAATGAGCAGCAAAAGAAAAATTATTGAAATCACAATTAAATGATGAAAGAGATAATTTATCTTCAAACAAAAAATCTGATTCTAGTAATAATCAATAATGAAATTTAAACTTAATAACAATAGTTTTAAATTAACTACTGATATGCAACCAAAAGGGGATCAGCAACAAGCTATTGATAAACTTGTTAAGAATATAAATAAAGGTGTTAAACAACAGGTTTTATTAGGTGCTACAGGTACTGGTAAAACTTTTACTATTGCTAATGTAATAGCTCAAACTCAAAAGAAGACATTAGTAATTGTTCATAATAAAACATTAGCCGGTCAATTATATAGTGAATTCAAAGAGTTATTTAAAAATAATAAAGTTGAATACTATATTTCTTACTTTGATTTCTATCAACCCGAAGCCTATTTGCCAACAAGCGATACATATATTGAAAAATCTTCTAAAGTTAATCAAGAAATAGAAATGCTTCGTTTATCAACAATACAATCATTAGCTACAGAAGAAAAAGTTATTGTAGTAGCGTCTGTTGCAGCTATTTATCCCTCAGTCGATCCGAAAGTTTTTAATAAATATAGAATTATTTTAAATACTGATAGTATTTATAATCTAAAACAATTGCAATATGATTTAGTAAAACTTGCTTACAAGAGAAATGATATTCAATTACAACCTGGTTATTTCAAGGTAAATGGTGATATTTTAGAGATAATCGAAGGTTATAATAGAAATGAAAAAATTAGAGTTTCATTTTTTGGTAATAAAATTGAACAAATTGCTAAATTGGATGTTTCAACAAGCAAAGTTATAAAAGTATGAAAAACATATGTTATTTATCCTGCTAATGAATATGTTGCTGATTCGGATATGTTTGAAATGTCATTAAAAAATATTAAAAATGAATTAAAACAACGCCAACAATATTTTAAAAAAAATAATAAATTGATTGAATTACAAAGAATTACCGAAAGAACAAATCGTGATGTAGAAACTTTAGCAGAAACAGGGTTTTGTTCAGGGATTGAAAATTATGCAATGCATCTAGAGTTAAGAAAACCAGGTTCTACGCCTTATACTATTTTTGATTATTTAGGAGATGACTGACTACTAGTTATAGATGAATCACATATGACAATTCCCCAAATAAAAGGAATGTATTTTGGTGATAGATCTAGAAAACAGAATTTAGTAGATTATGGTTTTAGATTACCAAGCGCATTGGATAATAGACCTCTAAATTTTAAAGAATTTGAAAACAAAATTAAACAAGTTATTTATGTTTCTGCTACACCAGCTGCATATGAAAAGAAGCAATCAAAAAACTTAATTATTGAACAAATTGTTAGACCTACTGGTTTAGTTGACCCAACAATTATTATTAAGCCAACCATTAATCAAATTATTACATTATGTGATGAACTGGACAAACAAATTAATCGTCACGAAAGAACAATTATTACTGTTTTGACAATTAAAATGGCTGAACAATTAACAAAATTTTTAAAAGAAAAGAAATATAAAGTGGCATATTTGCATAACGAATTGAAAACTTTTGAACGGGATAAAGTAATCAATGCTTTGCGTAAAGGCATATATGATGTTATAGTTGGTATTAATTTATTAAGAGAAGGTTTAGATGTTCCAGAAGTTAGTTGTGTAGTTATTTTTGATGCAGACAAACCAGGAATTTTTAGATCATCAGATGCTTTAATTCAAATGTTTGGCCGAACAGCAAGAAATGAAAATGCTCATGTTTTATTATTTGCTGATAGTATTAATGATGCATTATTAGCTGCAATTAATGAAACAAACCGTAGACGAAAATTACAAATAGAATTTAATAAAAAACACCATATAATCCCTCATAGTATTATTAAACCTATTAGAAATGATTTAAATGGTAGTGCTGAAGCTAGAGTACTAGATGCTATTTTTTATAAAAAAACTAAATCTTCTGAAAAATCTGCTTCCCGTGCCATTAAAATCTTAAAAAAGAGGATGTTTGATGCAGCAAAAAATCAAGAATATGAACAAGCAGCTCATTTACGAGATATGATTATTGAACTTGAAGGCAAACTAAAACAAGATTAATTTTGCAACCAATTTAATTCATTTATTTGTTTTGGTTTTTTATTAATGCTGTTATATAAAATATTTCCAGAATTTACTTTTATTACTCTATCTGCTAGATCAGCAAAAATAGGATTGTGTGTAACAATAATTACTGTTGTTTTAAATTTTTTGTTTATATCAACAAATAATTGCATTATTTTTTTAGACATTTCTTGATCAACAGCTCCTGTTGGTTCATCACCAAAAACAATAGCTGGATTTTTAGCCATGCTTCTTGCTACTGAAACTCTTTGTTGTTGTCCACCTGATAATTCATGAGGAAATTTATCTACAGCATCTTGCATCCCAACTGTGGTTAATAATTCATCAATATCTAATCGTTTATCTTTATTTTTTTGTAGTTCTCAGCCTATTTCTATATTTTCTCGGACATTCAAATTAGGTAACAAGCCATATTGTTGAAAGATATAACCAATATTATTTTTCCTAAATTTAGTTAATTGTTTGTCATTCATTCAAATTAAATTTGTATTATTAATTATAGTTTTTCCATATGTTGCTTTATCCATTCCAGAAATAATATTTAATAAAGTTGTTTTTCCTGATCCAGAAGGCCCAAGAATAACTACAAATTCTCCCTTTTCAATTTTTAGATTTACATTTTTTAAAACTTTATTGGCAACCCATTTGTTGTAGTAATATTTTGTAACATTTTCTAAGTCAATAATATATTTTGTTTTCTTTTGAACATCTTTAGTCTTTTTATTAAATTTTTGTGATTTCGCATCTAGCATTTTAACTAATTTTGCATGTTGCATTGCTAAAAATGCATCATATAAACTCTTTTTTCTATCTTGGCAACGAACAATCTTTTTGTTTAGAATATTAATTTGTTTTTTTAATATTTTTTTCCCTTTATTTTTAATAAATTGTGGTATTTTTTTTATTGTGTTGTTTAGAGCAGTTTTAGCAACAATGAGTTGGAATTGGCAATTACGATATAACTTATTATTATTAATAATTGCTTTTAATCTACTATATGGGAAGTAATTATTTTTGAATTCTTGTTTTTCATAAATCAAAAGAATTTTATATAGTTCATCAGCGGTTATGTTGGATTTTTTATTAGCTTTAGACATATGAGCAAAAACTAATTTGTTTATATATTTAGATAATTTAGATTTTGTTTTTAAAATTTCACTTTCAATTTTAATGATTTTTTTTATAATTTCTTTTTTTAATTTATATGTTTTAGAATCAGGTATGATTTCAAAATCTCCATATGATAATTGAGCTTGTTTTAAATTAGTAAATAGCACTTTATATTTTTGATAATATTTATCTAAATTTAAAATTCACAAAGACATTTTATGAGATTTTTTTTTATTTTTTATCATGCTTAAATCTCTCAAGTCATTTAATGTTTTTATTGTTTTTGCATCCATAGTTATTTTACCCTCTCAATCAATCTATCTTTTTTTAATGAGAACCAACCAATTATATAACTTGTTCCTAATATTGTAGCAACACCACTTATAGCTGTTAAGCAATGGTATCATGTGTATTTAACATTAACTAGTATATTAGCAGAATTAAAAATAATGCTTTGATAAGCTGTAATAACAAATTTTGTTAATGGAATAGCGACTATTAATCCAATAAAAATAGCAGGAATAAATAAAGCAAATATACTAGCAGTATTTTTACCATCACTATATCCAAGAGTTTTTAGCATAGCTGCCAATTTTTTAGAATCATCAATTATTAAATTTGAAATAATAGAGACAATAACAATGGTCATAGGAATAACAATAGACATGATAGATGATTCAGCTAGGTTAAATGTAGATATAAGGTTTTTGTAGATAGCATTACTTGCATGGACATCTATAGCTGATGAAATGCTTGTGACCATTGTAGTATTACCAAAATATTTGGTTAAATATAAATCAATAAATTCATCACATATTTTGGTATATTGAGAATCATAATCTTTTTCATCTTTCTTAGATGTTAGATTAAGTCATTTTGCACATGCATCATAGTAATTTGGTTCATTAACACCAGTTACAAGATTAGCAATAGCTAAATTATTATTCATCTTCAATAAATCTGTCATTTTATTAATACTACTACTTGATTTATATACTGAAGTACCTGGGTACATTCCTGTATATGAGTATGTATACATGCCGCTGGTTAATGGCTTGCCTGCATTATTTTGAGTATATATACCATTAAATCCTATAGGCGGGTTTAAGTTAGGTTGAGATTTATTTTCATGTGTTATTTTCCATGGTTTAGTTTTGTCTGATAAATCTTTATCTAAATCATATATTGTAATTTGATCATATTGTTTACCTATATTATCTTTTTCTACTCCAGCAATATCAACCAACATTGGTATATTTTTTTTAGATCATTCTTTTTGACCATTATCTCTTGATCACATCATATATTTATGGGTTTTATTTCATGATTTGCCATCAGGTAATCCAATTAATTTATTAGCAACTTCTTGCGGACAATAAAAACCATCATTGGTTGTTCCGGCAGAAACAGCTATAACTTTTCATTTTATTTTATTGCTAGTATCTAGAAGGAATTTATCAGGATGAATTTGTCTTTCAAATCTATCGACTGTATTTGTTATTGTTACATCAATAGTGCTACCCACCTTAAGATTATATTTATGGGCAGTATAAGCATTTACAATAATAGGATAAATTGTTTTATTATCAATTTCTTTTAATGATAGAAATGTTTCATTTCAAAGAAGATCATTTAATTTAGTTCCATGTTCATCTAATAAATTAATAAAATTAGAATTATTAACTATTCCATTTATTTTTATCTGTCTCTTCTTATAGTTTACTTTATCAATGGATGCATCAATATATGTATAAAATTCATCTTTTTTTCTAGTAGGATCATTACTTCAATTAATAGGGACAAAACCATGAGCTATAGGATATTCAATTTGCATTAAATCTATATCAGTAAAAATTGTTTTTATAAGACGCATAAAACATTCATTAAATGCTTGATGTGCCCCCAACATACCTCATTTTACATTATCAGGATTTATTTGATAGTGATAATTACCTTGTTCATTTGAGATAATATTTTTGCTAATACATTCTTTAAATTTATTATCTATAAATTTTGTTTTTTTGTCTTCTTCATTTTCATATTCATATTCATAATAATATTTATCTTGTTTATTTTTAGCTTCATAGACTTTTTTGCCTACAATATCAATTATTTGTTGATAAGAACTATTACAAGTATTTCTAGTACTTGCTGGCATTAAAGCTAAAGCAATTTGTCATGGGTTTGAACTCAATGGTCCTAGTCCCATATTATAATCCAGAGTTAATTTGCTTAAAATTTTATTATTTAAATAAAACAAGTCAGATGTATGTCCATTGCTATCTCCTTGGTTAGGAATAGCCAAGTTACCTAATTTATTTAAAATTTCACGATATTCATAGGGATCATCTGAGAATAATCCACCACCATTTTCTATACTATTTATTTCTTTTCAAGCATAATATTTAGTTAATTGCGGATATGAATATGGATCATATCAATTTTTAGTATCATCTTCTTTGGTGTTTCAATTAGTATTAAAGACATACTCTTTAGCATTTGAATAACCTATTCCAATTTCATTATTTTTTTCATCAATATTACCAATTTTAGAAAAGTCAATCACAGAATATGTTGAACCACTAGATGTAGGGGTTGTTAATTCTAGATCAAAATTATAACTACTTTGGGTAGCATTGATGTTTTGTGATTCACTCAATTTATTTAAGGATGCAAAAGAAAATATTAAAGAGGTCATAGTTAGACAACTTGCAGCAGCAAGAACTAATAATCTTGGTAATGAATTAAAAGCTATAGATATCCTAAATCTAGTTAAGACATTAGTATATTTAAAAGGTTTTTTTACTCATCTTGAGAAACTATTAGATTTAAATTCTGAACCACTTTTCATTAATTGTGTAACCTTAGTTTTAAGAATTCAATAAGTAGCAATAAAGCAAACACCAATAAATAATATAAATGGAATGATGACACATATCAACATAGCTAGTCAACTAAAAGATAATATACTAGTCTTTAATGTTCAATAATTTTGAAATAATCTAATTCCTTGAATTTGTAAAAAGAAACCTGTGATATATGCTGCCACTCCTCCTATTACTGATGGAATTAAAACAAACGGAATTAGGGATAAAGCAATTTTAAATTTTCTTATTCCATTTGCTAACATGATTCCCACATTAATACGGTTTTTTTCAACAAATCTTTTAACAATGATCATGCATATGACAAATGATAATAAAGCGATAAAGCAGCAAAGAGCAATTGTTATTATATTAATGTTATTGATTAATTGAGGGATGTAAGAAACTCTAAAAGAAGTAGGGGTTATCATATTGGTTTTATCATTGGCAAAAAATGTACAATTCATTTCATTTGGTCAAAGCATTAATTTTTCATGCTTAATCCATTCATTGATTTCATTTATTATCTGTTGTTGCTGTTGTTTATTGGCATTGGTAAAACTTCCTACTAGATATTCTTCAACACTAGAATTGGCAAAAGCTAGTTTTGTATCTTCATATGCTAGACTATTGCAGTATATTAAACATTCAGTTTTAGCATTAGGAGTAGGTCGTTTAAAATCAACAACAGGATAAACAAAATCAGGAGTTATACCACAACCTATAATTATCTTGTTAAAACCACCACAAGTTATTAAATATTTATTATCTATACCTTGTCAATTGTCTCTGTTAATAATAATTGTTTCATCTTCATTAGAGTTAATATTTGCATAATATTGTATATTTCCATTTTCATCACATTTGGCATTTCTAGGATTAATTCAAAAAGCAATTTCATTAGTATTAAGGGAATTGAACCATTTAATTAATATATTTTTATTAATTTTATCTAAAGTTGGTAAATGGTGAAAATTTTTAGTATATCAATATTGAAATGGTTTGAATTCTAAAACATGATCTAAATTCAAAACATATCTATTATTTGCTTCCAAAAATTGTGGATTAACTACACAAAAATTAGTTGTTCAGTTGGAAATAGTGCATGAGTGCGGAACCATTCCAAGCTCAGTCCAATTAAAAACAATTGTTCCATTTGGAGCAATGTTAATATTTTCATTATAAGAAACAATAAAATTCTTGTAATATCCATCATATTGTTCAGTTAAATGCGATGTTTTGTCTTTGTCTTCTGAGAAGTCTTCTGGAAACAATTGTTTATAGTAATCAAGTTTGTTATTACAATTAACTTGAGCTATCTCACTAAATTGTTGATAATATTTATTATTGGTAATATTTCCAGACAACATTCGTTTAAATCGAATTTGAATAATTTGAGAATAAATATATTTTTCTAATTTATTAGTTCATTTCTTACATTCTTCTCTAGAACAAATATTGGTTGTAGCTATTTCATTAAATGAGTTTGGAATAGATGTTAAATATTGAAATTTACCATATTTTTGATCTAATGGACCAGATGGAATAGGTTGACCATCAAGATCATGAAATACTATTTCAGAATTGTAAACAGATGCATCTTCAATATCAAATAAGTTATATCCACTATGACCATTTTGGTCATTAAGTAAAACTATTTTATCTACTTTATCATATGGGTTTGATTTTATAATTTTATAGTAGATATTGTCATTTGTAGTTGTCACATTTAAAGCACTAAAGTGTTTGTAGTTTATTTTGCCATTATAATTGTTATCAATAAATTTGGCTACTGGTTTATTGTTGTTGATCATCTCATTGTAAATGTCATTTGTTTTACTATTCAATAATTCCAAAAATCTACTTACATCAAAATTAAAAATATTTCCAGTATCTTGTTTTCCGTTGCCTTCAAATATTTTTTTAAGATTATCTTCATTAGGTTCATTAATAATGTTCTCTAAAACTTGAAAGCAGTAGGGGATTTCATTAACTTTAAAAGTATCAGAAATACTTATTTTAAGTCAAATATGTGGGCTTTTAGATTTAGCAAATATTTGATATAAACCATCAGATGTTTCGGCATCTAAAAATATATCATAATTACGAGTATATTTAATTTCATTTGTCGTATCATCATGAGATTTTTTTAATTCAGGAATCGGGACATAAATATTTTTATATGAATTAACCCCATCATTATGATCTATTTGACTTGGACCAGTTCATAATTCTGTGGTTAAGATATTAGTAGTATTGGGTAAAAAACAATATGAACGGTTCAAAACTTTGCCATCATTATCAAAACTAATTTTTTGTTCTACTATGTTTGTGTTTGTTTTAAAACTAGGATTTCCTATATCATATAATTCATTAACAACAAAATCATGCAAATTACCGCTAATAGCAATGTTATTATAGGCATTAGAAATATTGGTTGTGGTATTATTCATTACACAATAAATACCTAAACTAAAAAAAACTAGAATTACCAACCCAATAACAGAAATTTTATTGTTTTTAAGTGATCTTAATGTATTTTTAAATAAATTTTTCATGATATATATATATATGAATGTAATATATTATAAAACTAAATTAGGTTAATAAATTAGTTTATAATCATAAAGAAAGTGGTCTAAATTTATTAGCCTAATTTAGCAGTAATATATAATATACACAAATGAGTAAGAAAACCAAAGTTCTTAAATATAAAGTTGTAAATACTAATATTGATAAAAAGTTTATTGGTAAGAATTTAGATTTAAAAAGAGTTAAATCTAAAACAGGTCTTGGTGGTGATGGTGGAAGAAAGCCTGGATCTAAAAATAAGATTACTTTAGCTAAACTTTCTGATAAAGTTGATAATTTAACTGATAATTTAAATAAATTAGCTAAGATTGTTACTGATGGATTTGCTGAGCAATCTAAATTCAATAAGTCTATTCGTGAAGATTTAAATAGAGTAATTAAACTAAATAATTTGAAACATTAATGATTTTATGTTCTTATAATAAAATTAACCAGGCTTAGTAGTAATATATAACTTAGTAGTAATATATGAGCTATGTTGCACTTAACATGTCAATCTGGGAAGTCTCAAAAAAGTGAATTTTTTGAGACTTTACTCTATTTTATTTGATTTTTTGATTCAATAATTCAATTGACAATTATTTCGCCATAATTAAGTAAAAAAATTTTTTTATAGTCCTCTAACTTTTTTCGGTTATTATTATTTTTGTTGGTAAGATGCCTAAATATGTGTGTCAGATTTCTGTATTTTACACAATTCTCGTTTGAAATTAGTCCAAAAAACATATTTTTATCTATTTTTTTAAATTTATCATCTCCATCTTTAAGTAGAAATTCAATAGTCTCATTTAGATAACGAATTTTTTCATCAACGGGAAATGCTTTATACTTATTTGAAGATAGAGAAATACTTTCAATTTTTTTTAATAGTGTCTTCAGAAGCAATGCTGTTGTCATAACATCAAAATATTGGTTCATATTTTTTAATAACAAATTTTTCAATGTTTTTTGGAATTGTACTTCCTCCAGTTCTATTTAAAAAATTAATTCTTTCAATATTAGAAATATACTGTTTGTCAACATTAATTTTTATTTCTTTTAAATCATTAATATCATTAATAATAGATAATAACTTGCGTGATTCATTAGCACAATAATGACTTTCACTATTATTTAGTATTCTGTTGTTCATCTTAAGAAGAAGAGTATTTAAATTTGAATGAATCCATGCAAAAACAAACTTTGCTTTTACATTTATTGGTAATTCTAATTTGAAAAAACAATTGTCGTATTCATATTTCTTATATTCCGTATCTTCCATATAAAGCTTTAAATAATTTATATAATTTGAAAAATTAAATTTAGTTTTAAAGAACAATTCATTTGATGGTGAAATTTCGTCTACTAATTTAGTAAACTTATCACTAATACAATTACAATATATATTTTCCATAAAGAAATTATATATTTCTAAATTACAAAAAGCTGGGCTTTTATGGCGCATGAGTAAATAAAAGAGTTAAGTTTGCCAAACATTTTGAGACTTTATTCATTTTATTTATATATTTCTATATAACTAGAAAATAATTACATGTATTTTACCACATTTCAAAATAATATTTAACTTATGCATTATTTACTATAACAGTAAATAATATTATTTTTTGTTTTGTTATAATCAAAAAATAAAATTTATTAATTTGATTTTTTTGGAATTTATATGAGTAAATTGGTTAATTTAAAAAATATGTTATTAGCAGCAAGACATGGTCACTATGCTATACCAGCTATTAATATTAATAATTTGGAATGAATATGTGCTGCATTAGATGCATGTCAAGAGGCACATTCTCCCATTATTTTAGGTGTTTCAGCTGGTGCATCAAAATACATGCATGGTTGGAAAAATGTAGTGGACATGGTTAACAATGTGATTAATTTTAAAAATATTACTGTCCCAGTTGCTTTACATGTTGATCATGGTAAATATGATGATTGTGTTCAAGCTTTAAATGCCGGATTTAGCTCTGTTATGTTTGATGGTTCAAGTTTAGACATTAGTGCTAATATTGCTAAAACTAAAGAAATTGTAGCATTGGCTAATATGCATAATGCTACTGTAGAAGCAGAAGTTGGTGGTATTGGCGGGACAGAAGATGGTATTACTTCTAATGGCGAGATTGCTAATGTTGATGAATGTAAACAAATAGTCCAAGAGACCAAGATATGTTGTTTAGCGGCAGGGATTGGTAATATTCATGGCATTTATCCTAAAGAATGGTCTGGTTTAAATTTTATCAAGTTAAAGGAAATAGCTAGTGTTGTAGGTGATTTACCTTTAGTTTTGCATGGTGGAACAGGTATTCCTCAAGATCAGATAAAAAAAGCTATTTTGTTAGGTATTAGTAAAATTAATGTTAACACAGAATGTCAATTAGCTTTTGCTCAAGCTACAAGACAATACATAGAACAAAAGAAAGATTTAGATACTAATGCAAAAGGATATGATCCTAGAAAATTATTACGACCTGGGTACCTTGCCATTAAAAATAAAGTTTTAGAAAAAATCAACATATTTGGTTCACAAGATAAGGTTGCATAATGGGTTTATTTGTAGGGATTATTGGTCTACCAAATGTCGGAAAATCTACATTATTTAATGCAATCACCAATTCGCAAGTTGAGGCTGCTAATTATCCATTTGCAACTATTAAACCTAATGTTGGTGTTGTACCTGTACCAGATAAACGGTTATATGCATTAGCAGACTTAATTCACCCTAATAAAACAACGCCAGCAGTTTGTCAATTTGTGGATATTGCTGGTTTAGTTAAAGGGGCAAGTAAGGGAGAAGGATTAGGGAACCAGTTTTTAGCTAATATCCGAGAAGCTAATGCTATATGTCATGTAGTTAGATGTTTTGCTGATAAAAATATAACCCATGTTTATAATTCTGTTGATCCTAAAAGAGATATAGAAATTATTAATTTAGAATTAATAATGGCTGATTTAGATGCTATTAATAGAAAAATTGATAAATATAACCATAAAGCTCTATCAGGCGACAAAAATGCTAAATTTTTAAATAATTTGTATCATAAAATTAAAGATCAACTAATTAATAACAAAATGATTAAAGATATGGTGTTTAATAAAGATGAATTACTTCAAGTAACTCAAGACAATTTTTTAACATTTAAACCTATTTTATATATAGCAAATGTTGATGAACAAACCATATTAAATCCATTAGAGAACAAATATTTACAAATTCTTAAATCTATTGTTAAAAAAAATGAGATAGTTGTTCCAATTTCTGCCAAACTAGAATATGAAATATCTAAGCTCAATATTGATGATAAAAAAATATTTATGAACGATTTAGGTTTAGCACAAACTGGTTTATCTTCTGTTATTTTGCATGCCTATAAACTTTTGAATTTATCAACTTTTTTTACATTTGGAAAAGATGAAGTAAAAGCATGGACATATACAAATGGAATGTATGCCCCAGAATGTGCTAATTTAATTCATAGTGACATCAAGAGAGGGTTTATTCGAGCTGAAGTAATGAACAGTCAAGATTTAATTAGATTAAAATCAGAAAATGAAGTAAAAAATAATGGTTTATTAAGAATGGAAGGAAAAGACTATATAGTTAAAGATGGCGATGTTATATTTTTTAGATTTAATGTTTAATAGGAGAATAGATTATGGCAAAAATTAATGCATTAAAAACACTTAATGGATGGATTGAAGTTATTTGTGGCCCAATGTTTTCTGGTAAATCTGAAGAATTACTAAGAAGATTGAATTTATTGAAATATGCTGAAGTAAAATATTTGCTATTCACTCCTGAGATAGATACGAGATCAGGCAAGCAAAAAGCTAAAAGTAGGGATGGTCGAGTTATTGATTCGATTTCCATAAGCAAAAGTAGAGATATTATTATTGAATTAAACAAATCAAAAGATATAGTTCAATTAATTGCAATTGATGAATGTCAATTTTTTGATGATGAATTACCTGAGGTATGTAATTATTTAGCTAATAATGGTTATATTGTTATTGCAGCTGGATTAGATATGGATGGATTTGGTAAGCCGTTCAAAGTAATGATGAAACTATTAATTTATGCTGAGAGAGTGACAAAACTCAAAGCTGTATGTACATGTTGTGGAGCAAGTGCCAGTTTAACTGATACTACAATTGCTAGAGATGAATCAATTCAAATAAGAATTGGTGATAAAAATGAATATAGTGCAAGATGCCGTAGATGTCATAGAAATAATAATCTTAACCCCTATGGTTTTGCTAGAATCAAAAAAATTTATTAGTTA
Source organism: uncultured Ureaplasma sp. (assembly GCA_902766725.1). Classification (GTDB taxonomy): domain Bacteria; phylum Bacillota_I; class Bacilli_A; order Mycoplasmatales; family Mycoplasmoidaceae; genus Hennigella. The sequence continues at coordinate 6,161 of CACXEQ010000004.1, read as the reverse complement.
TTTTACATAGTTAGTAATATGTTTGTTGTTGTGATCAACTCTATTACTACGCTCTTTTATTTTTGCTTCGCCAAATCTTTCATCAAATGATAAGTAACCAGTTATCCTTGAAATCTTACAAATGTTTGTCGAACCACAAACTGGACATTTTTTTTGACCTGGTTGTAAATATGTTACTTTTTTCATACTAGGTACCCATACCTTATATAACTAATTATTATTATATTTTTCAATTTAATTGATATTTCAAATTTTTTTATTTATTGTATCTCTGTCGAAAAAATCAACAAATTTATCATTAGAAATAGGATAAAAGTATGTAGCATCTTTTGTACCTACATCAACTGTTAATCTATTATCATTTGTTGATTTACCCATTAATAAATGGTAATAAGATGAAACACGAACATAACTACTTATAATTGGGAGAGATATTAGTCCTACAGCACATGATCCACCGCCTGATGGTTCGCCTATAAAAAACATATTATTTTTTTTATTTTCCATTAAATTAACTGGAAGCAAGCTTCCACAACTAAATGAACCATTTGATGTAATACAATATACTTTAACATCGTCTGGAATGCAATCATTTTCATCAAATTTACCATCACTATTAACATCAGCTTGGTAAGTAAATGTACTAAAAGACCCAGTGTGTATATTTTGTGCAGCTTGTTTTATTTCACCACACAATCATGAGGAAATGAAACATTCAGTAAAACCAACTCCACCAATATTATTAGATAAATCAACAACAAGAGACACTTTTTTATTTTCACTTTTGTATTTTCTCACTAATTTGTCAGCAAACATTGTTAATCTAATAGTATCAAAATAATAATTTTTTTCATTTACATTCGAATATTTAACACTATTTTTACCAATACTTCATGTTCCTCCATCATTTAAGGTTGGTTGAATAAATTTATCAAAAACAACATATATGATTATGTCATTTTCATCATTTGGATTAGTATAAAATCATTTAGCTTTATCATTAGGATCTCTATATATATATGAAGTAGGATCACCATTGTTAAGAACAAACATAACAGGTAGTGGATATTCCATAAAATCTCCTGGTGTTAGTTTTGCTTGCGCTCTAGCGTAATTCATTGCACTATGAACATAATTAGTGTACATTGTTTCTGCACCAGTTTGATTAGACATATTAATAGTAGAAAGTAAATCAATAGAATTAGTATAACTTGTATGTCCTCCATCATCTAGATTTTCAGCAACAAAATTAATTAATGTTTTATTAGACTTATTTGGTTCCAATGAAGTTAATCCATCTTTATATGGTTCCAAAGCAGCATATGCACCATTAGATAAATATTTGATTGGTTGATAATTATTTGATCTGGACAATCTTTCGTCTAATCCATATATATTGTCTAATTTTAAAGCAAGAATATTGTAATTGTATTTTAAGTATTGTTTATCAATTCATTTAGTATCAAGATTTTTATAAAGTGAAAACGATTTAGAAGTTAGTTTTTGATAAAAATCATGTCCATTAAATATATAAGTTGGTCAAATTTCACTAAATAATAATTCAAAATATACATCATATGGTAAATAACAAGTATTTTGACTATAAAAAATATTAATATCATACTTTTTAAAATTCATTTCATATGGTTCGTTTTTTGTTTGATAATGAGATTTAGATTCAATCACTTTAATATAATTATTATCAGCATCATAACATATAGAAGCAAGTGGATTTTGTTTTAAAGTTTCGTTTGTTGAATTACAAAGGAATTTATCTCAGTCAGAAAAAATTATTTTTTGCTGATTTGCATCAACAGTTGCTAGAGCATTATTTTGTTGATTAATAATTTTTGTAATATTTTTTTCATCATTAACAATTTTGTAATGATCATCATCATGTAGATCATAATAGTCAAACATTTTATCTATAGATATGTAAGGTATAGATGATGTTTGTTTAAAGAATGTTACATCAAGAGAATCTTCATTTTCATTTAATACCCATTCTTGAGAGTTCTGATCATTTTTTGGCTTATAAAATTTTGCTTCAAATGTTTGTTCAATTTCTGGATTAATAAAAGAATTTATTTTAGTTTTAATTTCAATATTAATATTTCCAGTTATATATTTAGCAAAAACAATTAAACGATTTTGTTCATCATCAAACGTATATGCTACATTTTTACTTACAACAATATTATTAATTGTTACTTTTGCTTCATCTAATACATAGCCATCTAAATATTTGATTTCAACAATATAATCTTGACCATCAACAACATGATCTTGTAAAGGATGAATTTCACAATGTTCATCTTTACTAATTTTAGCAGTTTTTTCAACACTACATGATGATAAACCACCAACTGTAATGTTTCATGAACCAACCATTAATAAGGCCAAATTAATTTTTAATATTTTATTCATTTATTATCTTTTGTAAATACCTAACAATATATTTTTATATTTTATATAAAATATTAAAAAATTTTTATTTATATTTATTATCTATAATAACTCTTTTGTTTTTCAATGACTGTTTCACATTGATTATTCTTTGGTTTGTCGAGCCTCTAAATTGAATATTAGTAGATTTCTTAGCATTTATAAAAGGACCATCGACAAGTCGATCTATATTGTTTAGCAACTTTTTTATGTTGTTGTCATCTTTACCTAAAGCAATTAATTGCTCAAATGTATAACCTGTATAGCATCATATATTAATATGGTGTTTTTTTAATTGTTTAGCAATATAAGCAAAAGGTTTTGGTTGATCAAATGGGTCTCCGCCACTAAAAGTTATACCTGCTAAATATGTTCGATCGATGCACTGTTTAATAATAGCATCGCAGTCACATATTTTACCTAGATTAAAATTTCATGTATGTTTATTAAAACAATGCGGACAACGATGACTGCATCCCTGGGCAAAAATAACATCACGAAGACCAGGTCCATTAGAATTAGAATTAGGTAGTATAGCTGCTAATCTTATTTTCATATTTTTATATTATTTATGGCAATCTAAACAATAACTAATATGAAAATTTATTCCCAAATAGTTAATGTTAGTTTTATTATAAGCATATGTTATTACTCTCATAACATCTTCTGGTGTTGGATAATTATCAAATTCTATGTAAGATATATGTCCCCCATTACAAAGTTCATGAAACGGAGCTTCAATACTTATTTTATCATTTATACTAATTGGAAAATCAACTGGGATATGAAATGAATTAGTGTAATATCCTTTAGTTGTTACTCATTTTATTTTGCCAAATTCTTGTTCATCTTTTTGTGTAAATTTACCACTTAGTCCTTCAGCGGGAGTAGCATAACAAGAATAATTTAATTTATATTTTTTCTTAAATTTATCACAATTATTTCTAATTCTTTTTACAATTTGATAACCAAGTTTTTGAGCTTGTTTGGATTGACCATGATGTTTTCCTATCAACAAAACTAGTGTTTCTGCTAATCCAATAAAACCTATAGCTCAAGTTCCCTGTTTTAAAATTGGTTCAATTGAATCAGTTGTTTTTAGATTTTCTGATCCACAAATTAACCATTGGCCACAAACAAATGGCATATCTTTTACTTCTAACCTTTTTAATGTTTCATATCTATGCATTAGTTGTTTTCGGCAAAGTTCACACATTTGATCCAATAATTTTCAAAATTTATCAATATTTTTTTTTGCTTTAATTGCTAAACGAACAAGATTTATTGTCACTGGTGCAATATTTCCTCTGCCTTCTACACCCGGTTTTCCATTGCAATTAGAAAGTAAATAAGTCCGGCAACCCATTGTTGCTGGCAAGATACCAATATCATAGTATTTTTTGTTAAAACTGGCATCTAAATTCATAAATGTAGGATTCATTCGATGTGATGCAACTTTACAAGCTAATTTAAATAAATAAAAATAAGGATCAGTAGGATTTTTGTTGACACCTTCTTTTACTCTAAAAATTATATTAGGGAAAATTGGTTGTTCACCATGCCCTAACCCTTTATCATATTCATTAAGAAAGCATTCACACACTAAAGCAGCATATTTTGATTGGGGAATACCTATATTAATTGAACTAAAAGGTACTTGACTACCTGCTCTTGAATGCATGGAATTTAGGTTGTAGACAATAGCTTGCATAGCTTGGCAAACTCTTTGTCTTAAAATCGATTCAATTTTCTCTTTTTTAGGATTTTTAATTCCAGCAAATTTTAATTGTTTAATAATTTTTTTTATTGTGTTAGGAATAACCAATGCTAAATCATTATCAAAATTTGGGTGAGATTGACCTCCAAACATATCATTTTGACTTGCTTGTAAAGCAATACATATAATTGCTGCTGCTGTTTCAATACTTTTTGGTGGATTAATAGTTCCATAACCAGTATTAAAACCATTTAATATTAATTTTTTTGTAGGTAAATGCAAACAATTAGTAGTTAAGTTATAACTATCCAAATCATGAATGTAATAATCTCCTAACTCATGATATGCTGCAATGTCATGTGGAAGCAATTTTAATAACATATGTCATTTATTAGATTCCGAAGCAATTCTTAGCAATTTAGCAGAAAAGTTATTACCAACATTAGCATTATCTCGGTCAGTTTCTATTCCAATTTTATAAATAATGTTCATTAATTGAGAACGACTTTGTCTAATTTTGTTTCTTTGTTCTCTATAAATAGAATATTTCTTTGCTAGTGATTTATAACCACATTTATTTAAACTTTCTATAACTCAATCTTGAATTGTTTCGACTTTAATTGCTTTTAATTTAGATTTGATTATTTTTTGAATTACTAAATTAGTTATTTTTTTTATTTGTAATTTGGTTAATTTAACATTATTTGCTATTGCTGCAGCAATAATAGCATTATCAATTTTACTTGAATTGAAATCTACTTTACGGCCATCCCTTTTAATTATTTTCATTTATTGTTCTCCTTAATTTATTTGACTTATTGCTTTATTTATTGGTAGACAAAAAATTGCTTTAATAAATTCAAGACATTTTTTAAAAGGTGCTTGCAAACTAGATAATTCTTGGTTAGAAAATTTTCCTAAAACATAATCAGCAATATTTATTTTATTTTTTGGTCTACCAATCCCTATTTTAAATCTAATAAACTTATCAGTATTAATTTTGTTAATAATATCTTTTATTCCATTATGACCACCAGATGAACCGCTAGTTCTAATTTTAAATGTTCCAATATCTAAATCTAGATCATCTTGAATGATAATTAAATCCATTGGATTGATTTTAAAAAACTTAATAACTTGTGATATACAATTTCCAGATAGGTTCATTAAAGTAGTAGGCTCTAAAAAAATAGCCTTTTGGTTATTGATGTTTACAATATTAAAATTGCAATCAAAATTATATTTATCTAATGATATATTGAAAGTCTTTAGAATATAGTTAATAGCCATAAATCCAGCATTATGTCTAGTATTGACATATGCAGATCCTATGTTTCCAAGTCCAGCTATCAGTTTCATTAATTTCTATCTATTATATATACAATTAACATATAAAATTACTTATATTAATAATATTAATTTATAAAGTTTAGTTTAAAGAGATCAAATTAATTCGATATAAATCATTATACACCTCAAATACTGATTAAAATTTAAACTTTTCCCGATAGATTCATTAATTTTATCAACAGTATTATTGATATCTTCTTAAGAAATAGAGGGTAAGTCAAAACTTATGATAAATTTTTCTAATCATAAGGTTAAAGTGATCAACTCTACCTTTTTCTCAAGCACAATATGAATGATAGAAATAAACATTAATATCATCATTATTATTGTAAATAGATTTTTAAATATCCTTCAGTCATAGAATTCTAATCCATTATCAGTAGTAATTGATTTAATGTTTATGCATAGATTAACTTATTTATTTGTTGTAAATGTAAAATGTGTCTTTGTAATAGTTTGACTTCTTTGTCATAAATTTTTATTCCCTTACTAATTTTTGATTTCCTCTCATATAATGTTATTAAGATAACATTAGATTTTTTATTTCCTATAATTAAATCATTTTCTCAATGACCAAATTCAATATTTTGATTTATATATTCTGGTCTTTGTGAAATAGAAACACCATTCTGTCGTTTACAATAATTTT
>CACXEQ010000003.1 GCA_902766725.1 uncultured Ureaplasma sp. | reverse complement strand
TATTGATCTCATTGTCAAATGTTGAATATTGAAACAATAATCAACAAAGAAACGTTCATTTTTAGTTAATTGTTTATATAATTTCATTGTGCCTCCAATTTATGACTAGGGGCACTTTTTTATTTATATGTAGATAAAACAAAAAGTGCAACTCCTAATTATACATGGTGTTGCACTTAATGTGTCAATTTAGAAAATAACCCAATTATTGAATTCTTGGGTTATTTTTATTAGTTTTTCATTCTTATTGATGTTAATTAAACATAAGTTTCATCAATTGGTTTTTTTGCTCAATTTTTAATTCATGCTGCATTAAATTGGTTGTACACTCTAGCATCATGAACTATTAATTTTTCACTACCAAAAGCATTGTCCACAACATTGGCAATACATAATTCCTGAACTGAAGATTCACTTGCTAATTGAAATAAAACATTTCAAAATTCTGCTTCTGTTAGTGGGCAATCTTGTGCTAATTCTCATTGCTTAGTTGCATTATTGAAAATAGGAGTTAATTTTCTTTCAATTAAATCAGACTTATTAATTTGAGTCAACATTAATCGATATGCTGTGTTATTGCTACTATTGATATATGCATATTTAGGATTAATTTGATTAGTGTGAACTTCTACATTTTTTAATCGCTTGAAACATTCAATTGAGTTAGCATGTTCACTTGCTTTATCACCACATGGTAACAATTTTAGCATATCTATTTTTAACTTATCAATATTTGAATAATAAGATGAATTATCAGAAACAATTTCTTTGAAGTATGAATAACCAGGGTAGGCTTTAGCTATGTTTTCAGCTCATTGTTTCAAATCACTAAAATAACTACAATTAGCAATTTTATAAGCTAGTTTTAAAGCTTCTTGGTTATTGCTGTTTATAAAATCTTGTTCTGAAATGGTTACTCCATTATAACTAACAGAAAATTTATAATATTCACCATTACTATTCTTTTCCCCGGCAAATTTATGAAAACAACCATAATATTGAGCATCTTTAGCTTGACTTAGTTCAGAATATTTCTTATTTTTTTTACTTAAATCATATGAGTTAGTAGTAATTTTATCAAATGAATTAAAGACATCTGTTTGTAATTGACCAGATAGTTGATTACTTCAATTTGATTGAATACCTAGAAAACCAGAAAGTTGTTTTTCTTGTGTTTTACCATCAACATTTCATTTCTTATTGACTACATTTCAATACTTATCACCTGATTGTTTAACTGCTTTCATATTATTTACAGGTTCACCACCAGCCATATGAGTTTGGTCAAAAATATTATCTACATCAGCAGAGAAATTATAAATGTTATTTTGTTCATCATTAGTAGTTAAGTCAGTAATTGGTTGACTGTTTAAATTTGCATAACCTTTAGTTAAATATCCAGCAAAAGCTACATCATCATCAGAAATTCTTGTATCTAAAATTTCATAAAAACGATCAAATGGTTTATTATAAGTTGTATTATTAGGTGATAGCAAATACATTACAGTTGCTTTAAATAATTCAAGATTTGTGCAATCATCATTATATTTTCCATTATAGATCGTAGAAAGATGTAAATTTTTATCAAAAGCAGCATTTAAAACATTTCAGTAATCGTATGCAGTCATATTAGGATTGCTTTTTGAATAATTAGAGAGTCTTTTTTCAATTCCACCAATTAATTTATTTCTTTTATATGTAGATATAAAAGCTTGTTTTGCTACATCTTGATTTAAAATGTATTTACCAATAAAATCAATATCTTCAAAATTATCTTTTAAAAATACACCTTTATTAATATATTTTTGGTATCAATTGTAACAATTAAATTTTATTTCATTAGCATTAGCTTGAACTGCACCAGTAGAATTGTACATTAATTGGTCAACAATTAAAGATTTAAAATAGAATCTATTTAACTCATCTTGTTTTGCTTGTTTAATTTGTGGACTAAAAGCATGTGCAGCATTAGGTTTAATTGAAGAATTTGTTGCATCTTCAATAAATTTAGATTTTCTAATGTTTTCAATCTTTTCATTTAATAATTCTTGTAAATTAGGTCAATCATTTTCTTGGATATCCATGATGATAATTCTATTAGCAGAATCATAATCATGAGTTGATAAATTTGTTTTATTATATGAATAAACAATAGGAGCTAACAAGCCATTTGCTCCAATTGTTCTATTTTCACCAATTTTTTCTTTTGAATTACTAATTTGAGTTTGGCGATAATCATAAATTTTCTTATTAGCATTATCTAGAGCTTCATATTCTTTTTTTAATACATCATATGAACTAATTATGTTTAAATATTCACAAAAATTTACATAAGCATTACCCATTTTTTCATTATCTAAAGAATAAATCTTGTATAAAAATAAGTTATCTTCCTTTTCTTGTTCAGTCTTTGCTTGTTTATAGCTATCAATTTTTCTAAAAATATTGTATGTTTTATCTAAAGCCATACCTATGACAAGATCAGCAAAATTATTTTTAAAATATGTTTTTAAGAAACCATTTTCACCATACATTTGTGCACTAATACAATTATTAGCAGCCGAATCAACTTCTTTTTGGAATAGTCTATATTTGACAATATTTTTTAAAGCTTCTAATCTTTTTTCCTTAGTTGAACCATATTCTTTGATGTAATTGTATCCATCAATAGTTTGTATATGCATACCACTTTGGTTTAATTCCATTATTCATGGTTGGCTATTTTTTGGATCAATTACTGAAAAATCATTTATTTGAACAGCATTAGTGATGTATTGAACACCAGACATAGTATTACTACCATAAAACCATGTGAAATCACTAGATTTATTATTAAAAATCGGACAATGGAAATAACTGATATTATCATTAGTTGTAGGTAAATTATCATAACAAACACCCAAATTAATATATGATTTAATGTTATTAATTGGAAGAGGATTCCAACCATGCTCATCAGTATATCAGAAATTAGCTAAGATACTTGGATTATCAATTCCCTTTGCATTATCATAATATTTGATATTATTATAAATTTTTTCAGCTGGTAAAACATTAGCAATATTTGTTACATTATTTGGATTGTTTAATAAATTTTGTAGCAAATTACCAGCAGCAAGAGCATAAGGTGTATACAATGCATTACTTGATTCACTTGATGCAGTACTGCCAAACATTTGTTTACCTAAACAAAGTAATACACTTTGTGAATCATCTGTGTTTTCTAATGAAATAGAAAATGTTCCATTAGACTCAATTTTTTGTTTGTCATCATTAAAATAAGATGTATAGTAATCTGAATTTTTTAATCCCTCAAGAAATGATTTAAATTTTTTAGTACTATTTTTTTCAGGGTTTGCCCCAAAAAACGGGAAGTCTTCTTTTACTTCATCATCGGCGTTTTCAGAAATTGTTACTCCCGCAAAAGAACCATTATATATTCCAGAAAGTTTTCCATTAGCAACATATTTTGGAGATGAATATTTAAATAATGCTGCATCTGAGAAAAATGGTTTTTCAATATCAAATCACTTGTCAAAAGTATATTGTTGAACCATAGCATAATCTCCATCAGGATGCTTAGCTAGTCAATTTACATTTACATCATCATAAGATTTTGGAACATCATCAATAAAAAAATTATTTGCTGATCTCGCATAAAAACCAATATTATTTCAATATTTAGGATTTCTTACTTTGTTTATATCAACATTTTTTTCAGCTTTTGCATAAATATTAGGATAAAGCATATTATGACTGTTGTCATCCATACATAATGAGAAATAAGAGTTATTAAATACTTTATCTGCAAAATTATTGGCAATTTTATCTACAAGTAATTTATGTTTGTATGCATTAACAGTCCCTCCGTTAGGTGCAAGATATATATTCTTAAAATAGAAGTTGTAATCAGTTCCATATAATGATTTACATGATTGAATTTTTTCATCATATGTTTTATCTACTTCTTTTTTGTATTTTTCTAAATCAAATTTAAAGTCTTCGTTATGATTATTGTTATTAATGTCAGTTCTATCCATAAACCATTGATAAACTAATTCATTTGCTAAAGCAGTTTTAAATGTTTGTCAATCATCACTTCTTGATAAAGCATTTTTGACTGCTGTTGAGTAACTAACATCACCAATAAAGTTATCTTTATTGGAATTTGTAAAGATAAAACCATCATCATTTAAATCTATTTTATATTTGCCATCTATTGAATTGGTAACACAGCTTGTTAAACTAACAGTTAACAAACTTAATGATGTTAAAACACAAGAAGTATTTAAAAATTTTTTTGTAACTTTCATAATATGCCTCAATTTGATTAAAAAACTATGATTGTTATTATAATATATTTAATTTATTACTATATTAATAATATTAATATGTCAAAAAGTGGTGAATTATTTTCAATAAAGAACTTAACAGTAAAAGTTGCTAATAAAACATTATTAACAAACATAAACCTAAATTGTAGAAATGGCGATTTAATTGTCATAATTGGTCCAAATGGAGCCGGAAAGAGTAGTTTGTTAAAAACAATAATGCATCACTATGCATTCAAGATTACAAATGGTGATATAAAATTTAACCATCGTTCACTTTTAAAATTATCTACTGATAAAATAGCTAAATTAGGTGTGTTTTATTTAGCACAAAATCCGTTAGAGTTAGAGGGTGTAAAATTAATTGATTTATATAAAATGATTGCTAATGCAAATGCATCTAATAAAGTTAATTTGATTGATATATATAAAAAAATCTCTTCCAAATTTATTGAGTTTAATCTAGATAATAGTTTATTACATAGATGCAATAATGTTAATTTTTCAGGTGGTCAAAAGAAAAAAAACGAATTAATTCAAATGTTTTTAACAAATAATAAAATTCTTTTATTAGATGAAATTGATTCTGGTTGTGACGTAGATAGCATAAAAACCATTGCTAGAGAAATTAATAAAATTAAAAAAACAAAAATAATTATTTTAATTTCACATCAACAACAATTATTAAAAATTATTAAGCCAAATAAATTTATTACAATTGCTAATAATACTATTGTTGATTCTGGCAATGGAACAAAATTGTTTCACGCTTTAAAACAGGGGTTTAATAAATATTTAAAACAACGCACTATTGAACCAATGGATACTATCAAAAATGTTTTCTAATTATTTTTTAACAAATCCTAATAAAATTGAGAATATAAATTTACTTGATACAAATAAAGTTAATATATATTTTGTCTTACATAATTATCATAAAGTATGCAAGAAAATTAATATTAATTTAACTAATTTTTGCTTAGTGAATTTTTATTTATTTATTGTTGCAAATAATAGTAATATACAAATCGATTTGCATATTAATCATCACAAAAATAATTCTGCTTCCAACATTTATGTTAAATCATTACTTGCCAATAATTCTAATGTAAATATTAATTGTATTTCTCAAGCAAATGCTAACACCATCAAAAATACGATCAATCAGCAAATCGATGGTTTAATTTTTGACAAAAATAGTAAAATGACTGTTTTACCATCATTAGATATGTTTAGTAATAATCTAATGGCAAAACACACTGTTAATATTGGTCAAATTAATCCAGAAGTTATTTTTTATTTAAATACAAAGCGTTTAAATAAACAACAAATTTATGAATTTTTAATCAATAATTTTATTAAGGATATTCAACCATATTTATCTAAGTTCAAAATTAATATATCACATAGTATAAAAAAAATATTGGGAGTTAACAATGAATAATAAAATAAGGAATGATTTTCCTTGATTAAAAAAGCATAATAACATGATTTATTTTGATTCTGCGGCCACAAGTTTAAAACCACAATGTGTAATTGATGCTATTAATGATTTTTATATAAATTATGGAACTAACACTCATAGTGCTGATTCTAGTTTTGCATTCCAAACAACTTTAAAAATTAAATCTATTCGCCGCAAAACAGCTGAATTATTTAATGCTAAAGAACAAAATATTGTTTTCACTTCTGGAACTACAGAGGGAATAAATTTGGTTGCTTATGGTTTAAGCAATTTTTTGCAAAAAGATGATGAAGTTTTAGTTTCCAAGTTTGAGCATGCAAGCAATTTATTGCCATGAATTATGCTTGCTAATAAAAATAAAATAAAATTAAAATATCTTCCTAATAATTCTATTCCTCAGGCTCAAGATTTTTTACAAACTGTTACCCCAAAAACTAAAGTTGTTACATTTAGTGCTTCAAGCAATATTATGGGTAATCTGATTGATTATAAAAAACTTGTAAGAAACATTAAAAAAAATAATAAAAACATTATTGTTGTAATGGATGCAGCACAATTTTTACCTCATCATAAAGTTGATTGTTCTTGTGGTATTGATTTTGTTTGTTCATCTGCTCATAAATTGCTAGGTCCAACAGGCTTAGGTGTAACATACATGTCTGATAAATGGATTGAAATTCTTCCCCCGTTAAAATATGGAGGTGGAATGAATGAAGTCATTAATTTGTTTGACTTTACTTATGCCACCGGTCCTGAAAAATTTGAAGGTGGTACTCCTCCTCTTGCCCAAATTTTTGGTTTTGGTGCCGCAATTGATTACTTAAACAAAATTTCTTTTAAGAAAATTGATAGTTATTTGCAAAATTTAAAAAAATACTTTATCAAAAAATTAAGTATTGTTAAAAATATTATTATTTATTCAAAAGATCAACCAGAACCTATTATTTTCTTTAATATAAAAAATGTTCATGCGCAAGATTTAGCAAATTGATTAGGAACTAAAAATGTAATATGTCGAGCGGGATTAAGTTGTGCTAAATTAGCACGATATATTTTGCATATTGAAGCAGCTGTTAGATTAAGTTTATATTTTTATAATACAAAAGAAGAAATTGATAAATTTATTGAAATTTTGTGTCATTTTAAAAAAGGAGATGAAATAATATTGTAAATTATGGAATTCGATATTGAATTAGCCAAAGAGATGATAATCGATCACTATGAATCACCAGTAACAAAAGTTAAAAAAATTAAAAATAATAAATACATAATTGGGCATAATGATTCACCAAGTTGTATTGACAATATTAATGGTTACGTTTGAATAGAAAATAATAGAATTAAAGATGTAAAATTTTCAGGAATTGGTTGTGCCATATGCACAAGTTCTACTGATTTATTAGCATTAGAAATAATAGGTAAATCATTAAGTAAGGCCAAGCAAATAATTAGCAATTATTTAAATATGATTTATGGCAAAAAAGTAAATAAAAAACTTTTAGGTAAATTAGTAATATATCAAAATGTAAACAAACAGGCAAACCGAATTAAATGTGCTATTACAGGAATACAAGCTATTCAAAAAGCTATTAATAAATATGAGAAAAAATAATAAATATCAATATGGTTTTCATGATTCCATAAATAATAAATTCTGTTTAAAAAAAGGATTAAACAAAGAAATTATTAAAGCTATTTCTAAATCAAAAAATGAACCATCATGGATGTTACAAAAACGTTTAGATGCTTATGAGATATTTCAAAAATTAAAAAATCCTTCATGAGGTCCAGATTTATCACATATTAATTTTAATGACTACACTTACTATGTTGCTAACAATAGTAAAATTTCTAATAAATGATCTGATGTACCAAATAAAATTAGACAAACTTTTAAAAGATTAAAAGTAACTGATGCTGAAGCCAAGTTCTTATCTGGAGTCAACAATCAATATGATTCTGAAGTTATTTATAATAAAATTCAAAACAATCTTAAAAAAAAGAATGTTATTTTTTGTAATATTGAAAATGCTTTAAAAATTTGTCCAAATTTAGTTAAAAAATATTTTGGAAAATTAGTTCCACCAAGTGACAACAAATATGCTGCATTGAATACCGCAGTTTGATCAGGGGGAAGTTTTATTTATTTGCCCAAAGATGTAAAGCTTGACAAACCATTACAAGCTTATTTTCGAATTAATACAAGACAAATGGGACAATTTGAAAGAACATTAATTATTGTAGAAGATCGAGCTAGTTTAAATTATATTGAAGGATGTACTGCTCCAATATATGATAAAAATAATCTGCATGCTGCTGTTGTTGAAGTGTTTGTTAATGCCAATGCTATGTGTCGATACACAACCATTCAAAATTGATCAGATAATGTTTTAAATTTAGTAACAAAAAGATCAATTGTTTATGAAAATGGAATCATGGAATGAATTGATGGTAATATTGGTGCAAAATTAAATATGAAATATCCTGCTACATTATTAGCAGGTTCTTATGCTAAAGCTAAATGTATTTCCATTGCTTTAGCACATAAAGATGTGATTCATGATGCAGGGGCAAAAATGCTTCATTTAGCAAACAATACTTCTAGTAGCATTTTAGCCAAGTCTATTGCTCATAATGGAGGCAGAGCTGATTATAGGGGTAAAGTGTATATTGCTAAGGATGCAATTAATTCTAAAGCTGAAGTGACATGTGATACATTAATTTTAGATAAAAAATCAAAAAGCAACACTATCCCTTTAGAAATAATTAATAATAATTCTAGTTTTATTCGGCATGAAGCCAAAGTAACACAATTAGATAAAGAAAAAATATTCTATTTGCAAACAAAAGGTTTATCTATTAAACAAGCTAAGAATATTTTGAGTTTAGGTTTTATTGAACCATTTACAGACCAATTACCAATGGAATATGCAGTAGAGTTAAACCGATTACTAAATCAAGACTTTCATAATTAATAGAAATAAAACTTTAAAATATAATAATTAATATGAAAAACAACTTAATTGTTAGTAGACAAGAAAATTTTGCTGATTGGTATACATCAGTAGTAAAAGAAGGAAAATTAATTGAATATGGTCCAGTAAAAGGAACAATGTTTTTTTTACCAAACGGCTGATCCATTTGACAACAAATTGTAAAAGAAATTGATAAACAATTCTCTAAAATTGGTGTAAAAAATGTTCAATTACCTTTATTTATTAAATATTCTGATTTTACTAAAGAAAAACAACACATAGACGGGTTTGCTCCTGAATTATTTTTAGTAAGTACAAACAATAAAGAGCAAACAACTGATAAACTTATTATTCGACCAACAAGTGAAATATCTTTCTGTCAATTATTTAAAACCCAAGTTAAATCTTTTAATGATTTACCAATGTTATTTAACCAATGGTGTTCAGTTTGTCGAGTAGAAAAAAATACAAGGCCTTTTTTAAGAAATACTGAATTTCATTGGCAAGAGTTGCATACCATTCACGTTACCAAAGAACAAGCTATGCAGCAAGTACAAAAATCTATAACAATTTATAAAAAATTTATAGAAAAAGATTTATTAATCCCTGTTATATTTGGTGAAAAAACACCACAAGAAAAATTTGCTGGTGCTGATAAAACATATACACTTGAAGCACTAATGCAAGATGGCCAAGCATTACAATGTGCAACAAGTCATTTTTTAGGACAAAATTTTTCTAAATCATATGATATTACATTTCAAACTAAAAATAATACTTTTGAAAATGTTTGACAAACTTCTGCTGGCTTATCAGCAAGGATTATTGGTGGTTTAATCATGAGTCACAGTGATGATAATGGTTTGGTATTACCTTTTAAAATTGCTCCTATACAAATTGGGATTATTGTTTTAGCAAATGATAACCAAACAAACAATTATGTTCAACAAATAAGAAAAAATCTTAAAAAATATCGAATTGATATTGACACATCAAATAAATCATTTGGATTTAAAATCAATCAATATCAAATTCAAGGTGTTCCATTTTGTTTTGTAATAGGAAAAAAAGAAGTTAATGATAAAATAATAACTATTATTTCTAGAGATAGCAATCAAAAAATTAGTATTAATTGTAACAACATAAAAACTCAATTAAATACTTTAATTAATCAATATAACCATAACCTATTTACTAAAGCAAAAGAAAGACTACAATCATCAATTGTCCAAGTAAATAATTTTGATCAGTTTAAAACAGTTATTACTAACAAAAAAATTGCTCTTGCTTATTTTAATGATTCTTGTGAGAACGAAAATAAAATAAAACAATTAACAGGTGCGACAGCTCGCTGTATTAAAAAAGTATTAAATATAAATGATCATCATAAATGTGTTTTAACAAATCAACATGCCACTCATTTAATTTATTTTGCAAGGGCATATTAGTTCATATTTTTTTTATTTAATGCATTTAAAACAGGTTTATAACTTATTCGATGAATGTTAGGAATATAACCATATTTTTTTAAAGCATTAAGATGAACTAAAGTACCATAGCATTTATTTTTTGCAAAACCATATTGAGGATACAATTTGTCAATTTGTTTGCAATAATTATCACGATAAACTTTTGCAATGATACTTGCTGCAGCAATGGAAATAGATTTAGTGTCTCCTTTAATAATAGGAATAACTTTAGCACTATCTATTTTTAGATTTAATGAATCAACTAAAATACAATTGGGTTTAATAGAAAGATTATTAATAGCACTTATCATAGCTTCTTTGGTAGCATTAAGAATATTAATTTTATCTATTCTTGGTGCATCAACATAACCTATTGCGTATGCTAAACAATTTTTTTTGATTATTTGGGCAAGTTCCTCTCTCTTTTTTTGCGATATAACTTTAGAATCTTTTATTTCACTATTTCGATAATTATTTGGTAGAATGACAGCTGCAGCTACCACCGGCCCTGCTCAACATCCCCGTCCCACTTCATCAACACCAGCTATATATTTATAACCGGACCTATAATAATATGATTCATATTTATAAGGATTAGATTTGTTATTTTTCATAATTAACCTTACCTATTTTGCATGAAACAAAATCATAAAAAATATTTTTGATAGCCTTATCAAGATCTAGATTATTTTTCCAATATAGATGTTTGTTTAATGTATATTGTTTTAAAAAAGTATCAAACGGTATTTGACAATTAAATTGATAAAAATTATTTATGTTGTTTAGATAATTTTTCTGAAAAAAATTATAACCATATTTGGTAATTTCATAAAAAGGTAAAATACGATTATTAATAGTATTAAGCAAACTAAGAATATATCCATCTTTTTCGTTAGTGATTTTTTTAAAAAATACTCCTGGATTATCTTGTATATAAATATTATTATCTATTTTATAAATGGATATTTTTTTTGTCGTGGCTGGACAATCAGCAACCATAGCGCTATGTTGTTTAGTTAAAAAATTTATTAAACTAGATTTACCAATATTAGGTAGACCAACAACAATTAAATAAAACAAAGGATTTATAATACCATTTTTTCTTTTTGCAAGCTTTTCTGTTTGTAACATTGTTTTAAGCTTTTTAATGATAATATTTCTAAAACAAGAATTTTTTATTGAACCAATAAGTAAATTTTTATTTTTATTAACATTTTTTATGTCTGCTAAATCTGATTTAAGTGCAATTTTTAAGATAGGTTTATTAGAAGATAAAATTTCTTTATTACTAGTGGTATTAATTGCTCTTGCATCTAATACTTCAATTATTAGATCAGCTTTTTTACAAGATTCAATTATATTTCTATTAGCAACAGCCATGTGGCCTGGATATCAATTGATTAAAGCCATATTAATGCTATATTATCATAAAAATGATATTATTTTTAAATTGATTTTATAATAATTAGCAAAATAGTTAATTTAGAAGGATAAAAAATGAAAAAAATTGCAATTAATGGATTTGGAAGAATTGGAAGATTATTATTTAGAGAATTATTGAAAGATAAAAATGTGCAAGTTGTGGCAATAAATGATTTAACAGATGCTAAAACATTATCACATTTATTGAAATATGATTCTGCTCATGGGATTTGTAATGCTGATATATCTCATGATGATAATAATTTAATTGTTAATGGTAAAAAGATACCTATCTATTCTCAAAAGGACCCAGAATTATTACCCTGAGCAAAACTGGAAGTTGAACTTGTAGTAGAATGTACTGGTAAATTTGTTACTAAAGAAGGAGCGATGAAACATATTAAAGCTGGTGCTAAAAAAGTTTTACTTTCTGCTCCAGCAAAAGATGGCAACATTCCTACTATTGTTTACAATGTTAACCACAAAACATTAACAAAAAATGATATTGTTGTATCTGGCGCTAGTTGTACAACTAATGCATTAGCACCATTGTGTCATGTTATTAACAATAACTTTGGTATTGTTAAAGGATTTATGACTACTATTCATTCTTATACTGCAGACCAAAGAATTCAAGATGCTCCACATAAAGATTTACGACGTGCTAGAGCGGCTGCAACTAATATGATTCCAACTACAACAGGTGCAGCAAAAGCAATTGGTTTAGTAATACCTGAATTAAAAGGTAAAATGCATGGTATTGCTATAAGAGTACCAACCATAACAGGTTCAATTGTTGATTTAGTTTTAGAATTAGCAAAATCTCCAACAGTTGATGAAATAAATCAATGTGTGAAGAATAATGTTTCTGAAACATTAGGTTATAACAGCGATGATATAGTTTCATCAGATATAATTGGTGAAACTCATGGATCTATTTTTGATCCTAAATTAACAATGATGATAGATGTCAATGGTAAAAAAATGTATAAATTATTTACATGATATGATAATGAGACAAGTTATACATGTCAATTAATTAGAACAATGATTTATTTATTAAAAATCTAATAAAATTATGAATCTAAATAATAAACAAATCCCTTTTATAAAAGATATCGATTTAACTAATAAAACATGTGTAGTTAGATTAGATTTAAATGTTCCTATAAAAAATGGTGAAATAACTGATTCGTCAAGAATTATTGCTGCTAAAAAAACTATTGATTATTTGCTAAACAATAATTGTAAACTTGTCATTTTGTCTCATTTATCAAGAATTAAAACTGCTGATGATATAACTTCTGGCAAAAAATCTTTGGTTTTAATAGCAAAAAAATTAAAAGAAATTTTTCCTAAAAACAAAATATCATTTGTTGCTAACAATATTGACAAAACCTTACCTAAAAAGATTAAGTCAATGCATTTTAAAGAAATTTTGTTATTGGAAAATACAAGGTATCAAGACTTTGATATAAAAACTCAAAAACTAGTTAAATTAGAAAGTAAAAACGATAATAAATTAGCTAAATTTTGAGCAAGCTTAGGTGATGTATTTGTTAATGATGCATTTGCTACAATTCACAGAAATCATGCTTCTAATGCTGGAATAGCAAGTTTTTCTAAGGTAAAATGTATTGGTTTTTTAATTAAACAAGAATTGGAAAACATTTTAAAATTTAATTCTTTATCTCCAAAACCAATCATTTCTATTGTTGGTGGAGCAAAGATTGCTGACAAAATTATTTTATTAGAGAAACTATTTAATATTTCTGATTTAGTACTTATTGGTGGAGGAATGGCTTTTACTTTCTTAAAATCATTAGGTGTTAATATTGGCAAATCATTAGTTGAAGAAGAAATGTTGCCTGTTGCTAAAAAATTATATTCAAAATATAAAAAGAAAATGTTATTGCCTTTGGATATAGCATGTTGTCAAACATTTACTAATGGAACTAGACAGGAGTTTTCTATTAAAAAGATTCCCAACAATTTAATGGGATTAGATATTGGTAAAAAAACTATTAAACAATACACAAAAATAATTAATAAAGCCAATACTATCTTTTGAAATGGTCCCACTGGCGTTTTTGAATTTGATAATTTTGCCAATTCTACAAAAGCAATTGTTGATGCTATTGTTAATGTTACTTCCAAAAATGATGCAACAAGTATTATTGGTGGTGGTGACACAGCAGCTGCTGCCTTGAAATTTGCTAAAAAAACAGATTTTACATGAGTATCAACAGGTGGTGGAGCAACATTAGCTGTTATTCAAGATGATCCTTTACCTGGAATATTTTATAAATAAATAATATTTAGTCATTAGCAGTTATTGATATATATATATATATATAGATATAGATATAAATTACTAAAACATTAACATTGAATAATTTTTGATAAAATTAAAGTGGGTTATAACAATGAAACCGAATGATAAATTTAAATATACTGATGTTGATTATCAAAACGATCCAATAGAAAGAATTAAAGCTGAAAAAGATTGGGATTGGATTATTCCTGATGATTTAGATTAATTCAAAATATTAAAATTGTAAAAATATTATTTATTTGTTTTGGACTTATTTTATACTAAGTATCGTTTTTATTACATAAATAAAATATCATGTTTTACAAAGATATATATTCTATCAAGTGTTTTAGTCTTTGTTAATTTTTTATAATAAATAATAATATGAAATTAGGTAAATTAGTCATAATGTGCGGACCATCTGGAGTTGGTAAAAAAACCATCTGAGGTCCAATTATTGTAGATGATAAATATAATATTGTCTATTCTATTTCTATGACTACTAGAAAAAAAAGAGTTGGTGAAAAAGATGGTGTTGATTACTTTTATGTAACAAAACAAAAATTTTTAAAAGCTATTAATGATGGCCAAATGTTAGAATGAGCTAAATATATTGATAATTATTATGGTACACCAAGAGATTTTGTTGTTAATAATATTAAAAAAGGTAGAAATGTATTTTTGGAAATTGAAATTCAAGGTGCGATGCAAATAATTAATAATTGAAAAGATGCATCACAACTAGTCTCTATTTTTCTTACTCCATCTAGTTTAGAAGTTTTACAAAATAGATTGATCAATCGTCATACAGAAACAATAGATATAATCAAAAAAAGAATTAAACAAGCTAAAAAAGAATTGTCAATGAAAAATCATTTCAAATATGTAATTACTAATGATTTAATTGATAGAGCAAGAAATGAATTATCTGCCATTTTAAACAAAGAGTTGCTAGACTAAAATGGAAAAAAACAATTTTTATAATTACACATTTAACAAATTAGTTAATTTTCTGATAAACCATAAGATTAAACAATATGTTGGTCAACAATTATTTAATTGAATTTATAAAAATGACAAAATTGATTTTAATAAAATGATTAATATATCTAAAACAACAAGAAGTAGTCTAAATAATTTATTTTATTTTGACCATTTAGAAATAAAAAAAATTTTAAATGATAGTGAAACAATAAAATTTTTATTTAAATTATCTGATGGGAATATTATTGAAACAGTTGTAATGTCATTTAATTATGGCCATTCAATTTGTATTTCTACACAAGTTGGTTGCAACATGGGCTGTAAATTTTGTGCTAGTGGTTGTAAAAAGAAAGTTAGAGACTTGACTTGTGGTGAAATAGTTCTTCAATATCTTGAAGCCAATAGATATTGTAAAAACAAATTCCAACAAAAAATTAATAATATTGTTTTAATGGGTATTGGTGAACCATTTGATAACTTTCAAAATGTTCTTAATGCATTAGATACTTTTATTAATAAGTATGGTTTAGGGATAGGGGCAAGACATATTACTATTTCTACATGTGGAATAGTAGACAAGATTATTCCATTTGCAAAACTTATGCCACATGTTAATCTGGCTATTTCATTACATGCACCAAACAATAATTTACGTAGCAAATTAATGCCAATCAATAATCTATGACCATTGGAAAAACTAATAAATGAATGTAAGAAATATTTTACTTTAACAAAAAGGAGATTAACATTTGAATATATTTTATTAGAGGGGATAAATGATAATATTGATAATGCTAAGCAATTAATTAAATTATTAAAAGGATTAACATGTTATGTTAATTTAATCCCATACAATGAAACATATTTGAATGATTTTAAACGTAGTAAAAATGTGAATGAATTTTGTAATTTCTTAAATAAAAATGGTTTATTAGCAACAATAAGATTAGAAAGGGGGGCAAGCATTTCTGCCGCCTGTGGTCAATTACGTATTCAACAATATGATAAATAAGAAAAAAATAAAAATATATTCTAATTCTTTAAAGGGCAATTTTAGAAAAACAAATCAAGATAGTTTAGCTTATGGATTTGATAAAAATAATAATTTAATCGCTATAGTTTGTGATGGCGTAGGTTCAATAGATGGTTCTGAATATGCTAGCAAATTTATTAGTAATTTTTTTCTTAAATCTTTTATAACAAACAAACATAAATCAATTAAAAAATGATTTATTAAGATATTAGATGAATCAATCAAACAATTAAAAAATATCGCTATAAAAAAACAAAAAATTGATATCTCTACTACTTTAGCAATTTTGATTATTAAGAACAATTATTTTTATATTTTTAATATTGGTGACACAAGAATATATAAGATTTCTAAAAATAATAAAATTTATCAACTAACCTATGATCATAATTTCAAAAATTATTTATTAAAACAAAATGTTATTAATGAAATTTTAGAAATAAATAAATCTCGTTGATTTTCTTTAACCTCATTTATTGATGCAAACAATAAAAAAGCTGCTAATTTTTATTTCACATATAAAAAATTATCTTTTAATAGTCAATTTATTCTTTGTACTGATGGAGTTTACAATTACATTTCAAAAAAAGAATTATTATTAATTTTAAATAATCAAAAAAATATATATATTGATAAAAGTAAAAGTTTGAATAAACAAGCCTTAAAAAATGGTTCACAAGATAATGTTTCAAATATCATCATAGAATTTGAGAAGAATTAATTTTGATCTTGGAGTAAAGTCTCATAAAGGAGTGATGTTAGAAAAGTCAGTTTTTTTAATATAAATTTAAATTTTATATATGTATACGATATAAAATCTTAAAAATATTTGAACTATAAACTAATAATATAGTTCTATAGAAAATGATGTTAAAATGGTAATAGATACTACCCAAAATGTGGTCATAAATATCAAAAGATACGGATTAACTAAAAATAATATTGTTTTTGCATTGTTGTAATTGCTTAAAAACTAGTAAAAGATATTAATAATGTACTTGAGGACGAATTAATTCACCAATTAGACATTTATTAAATTATCATAGAGGTACAAACTTTATGGTCAACGAAAAATTGTTGAAATTTATTTATTGAAAAGATGTATATTTTGAAGTATGATTTCCTTGCTACTAAGTAGTGCAAAAACCAAGTTTTTACAACACGCTCCAAAAAGTGATTTTTTTGAGATTTTACTCTATAAACAAACGATTAAGGAAGGAAAAAATAAAATTAAAAAATGTAAATTTGAGTTCACATATTACTGGAATTTATTTTATTGTAATTATTACAATAATACTCAAGCAATGGATACATATAATCCTTACCATAAAAACCAGTTTCTGTTATTAAAACTAAATAATATTTATTGCATTTTTCGTAATCACTCATATTCAATGTGTGTTTATCAATAATGCAGTTTGCTAATTGAAAAATATTTTTTTGTACCAAAGAACTATTCATTATTTTATTGATATATTTTCTTTTATTTTTAATATTGTTAGTACTAAAAATAAAATGGGTTTTTCTTAAATATGCTATTTCAATATCAATTTTTTCTTTTGTAAATTTATTTAAGAAAATCATATCAGGTCCATTTAATTCACCTTGATTATGTGTAGCTTTTGAAATAATTTTATCTAATTTTAAACAACACAATCATTCTAATGGTAATGAACCTTGACCTAAACAACAATAACTATTGTCTTCCATAGGATATACTTTTGGTAAAAAATATTTAAATTCATCTAAAATTTTAATATTCATATTTTCATTTAAATTAATATCGATATCTAATAATTTTTCCATATCCCGCTTAAATTCTTCTCTTCATTCATGTATTGTGATGTCTTCAAACAGACTACTACAATAATAATCAATTGTATTATGTTTAATGATGCTATTAATTTCTTTTTGTTTTAAGCTGGGATTTATTTCCTGGAAGGAATGAATTATTTCTTGGTTATCAACATTATCATCAACATTTGTATCAAAATATTTATATGATTCATTATTTAAATATTTTTTTTTTGATTTTTTTAATAATTTCTTCTTTTTGTTGATAGTTGTTTGAACTTAAGTAAAATTCTAACTTCTCAATAATTTCTTTTAATGTCACCTTCATATGAAATGATTATTTAAAACCAATAGTAAAATAATTAAAAATTGCATTAATTAACGTAGGTGGAATAGCACTTGCAGGTGTAGCTTCCGAAATTTGATAGTTAGTTTTCTTGTTTCTCATTGTTGGTTGTTTACCACTTCTCATAACAAAATCCATAGCACCTAACCCAGATTTTACATTACGTGCTTTTATCATTTTTTTGATATTTGCTAAACCTATTATTCTGCTATCTAAATCTTTTCTTAATTTAACTTTTTTATCATCTTTTAATACGTATCATTTATCACCGTTTTTATCAGTCTCTACAGTATAAGGGGGATCAATTTTACCTTTTAATAGTGACATCTTAACATTTGATAAGAAATATGTTGCTTTGGTAGTTAAATAACCATACTTCCCATAACTTGCCTCATTTAGAAACATTGTTTGAGGATTATAAAAATCCTTTCTATTTAATGTTATGTATTTTCAAAGTAATGAATGCTTAGGATTCTCTATAAATCAATATTTTGGTTTATAGTGCTTTATTATTGAAATTGTATTATCGATGCATTTTTTACCTAATTTTGCTATAAAGAGTTGTGTTTTTGCATCAAGGTTTTTAGTAAATCCTGATTTCAATCTCTCAAATTCAGCTTTTGATCTAAGAATAAGTTTATTCTTATCATTATTTAATTTTCAAAAGCATGTTCCACCACCCTTCATATTTAAAACACAACTAAATGATTGACATAGTGTTGAACTAACTATAATATCTGGTTTAGGATATTTTTTTAATTTTTCAATAATATTTTTTTGAGCTAAATCTAAGACAAATTGATTTTTATGTTGGGGTTTAACAACATCAAAAGTATATATTTCAAATTTTTTGTTATTCTTTAGTGCATGAAAAATAGAATTTTGTCCACCACCAAATAAATCTCAAATAATAATCCTTTTATTCATAACTTACTCCATATATACATTGATATAAGATTGGAATTGTAATGTGAACCACATTTAATAAATAGTCTTGAAACTGATAAAATTTATTTTCTTTTTTTAATACATCTAATAAATAGTCCAAATATTTTTTTCTATCTTCATCTGAAGAACTAGTTAATTTATCATGACATTTAAAACAAAGAAGTATCAAATTATTTAAATTGTTTACAATTCTAGAATCAATAATATTATTATCTTTAAAATATTGTCGTGCAACTAAATGATGAATTTCTTTTGCAATATCATCAGGAATGGAATTTTGAGTTAAACATTTATCTATATGTTTTAATCCACATTCATTTTTTCAATTATTTAAAACTTGCTGTCTTATATCTAAAGGGATTTGTGGAGAAGAATTATTTATTCGTCTAAGATAGTAATACCCACTCTCTTCAACATTTTTTAATACATTCAAATATTCTTTTAGATTATCTGTATTATTTTCAGTCCCATGTCAAAAAATATATACTGGAACCTCACCAATATTTTTAACTCTCCGTTTATTAATTTCGTATCCACCATTATCATGTCTTCACTTTTTTAAATCTTCAAAGTTTTTTACAAAAAAACTATTCGAACTTGACAGACTATGAGAGTAACTTGTAAAATGATTAGATGTGATTACAACATAAGTTTTAATATCATCTATATTTATGCATGCAAAAATAACAAATATTTTACTTAGCTTAAATCGTTTTGCATTATTTAAAAATAAATCAGATCTAATTCTAATCTTGTTAGGAGAATGAATATTCGAAAATGATTGTATATTAACAGGATAAATGTTATTTAAATCTATAGTTTTTAAAATTTCATTAAAAACATTATCATTTCTTAATTGATTCTCATAAAATTGATACCAATCAGCGTTTGTTTGATTTCTAGATTTACGATAAAGAACATTTTTTTTTAAATAATTAGTTATTTCAGAATAATTTTTCATAATATCAATAATATTAATATACCAAAAATATAACTTTAAACTGCAAATAAATGCTTGTCTGAAGTTTAGTTTAAAGTGCCCAAATTAATTTGACATAAATTATTATATACCTCAAATGCTGATTTAAAGTTTAAACTTTCACGATAGATTCCATTGATT
>CACXEQ010000002.1 GCA_902766725.1 uncultured Ureaplasma sp. | reverse complement strand
TTGATAATTTAAAACAATCCTCATTAGAAAATTTTGTCATTTATATGGAAAATATGGGATTTACTAAAACTGAAATAGATAAAAGAAAAACAGAGTTTAATAAAAAATTTGATGATATATTAAAAGATTGCAAATCAAAAACAGATGATAATGCTCAAATTTTAATGCAACTACGAACTGATGTTATTGATTGTTGACAAAATTTAAATGATGACATTGCTTATTTGTCTGCTTATAACCACTTAAAAAAATTCTTTGATGAATATGAATTTACAGTTAAAGACCAAGAAGATAACAATAATCTATGAGATAATTTACTAAAAAATCCTGATTTTATGGGTAGTAAGGAAAATTGTGGTAAGATAGATCAAGATATTAATCATCCAATTGGGGATGATTGGATAGATAAACTTTTTACTATCTCTAAAAAATCCCAAGAATTTGAAAAAGAAAATAATAAAGATACTCCAACAAATGATAATTTTTCAAATGCAACTAATTCTTATAGCAAAGAGATTATTCCTGGTTTTATTCTTACTCCTGTTTTAAAAACTATGTCACAAAATATTTATTCTAATGAATATTATATGAACATAGATTGACAATTAATGCATGCAAAATATCTAGACAAAGATCAAGAAACTAAAGATAAAGTAACAGCTCATTTAGCTACAGGTAAAGATGAAAAAGCAGTTGATTATGATAATTTTAAAAATAGGCAATTACCATCTGACAGTTATCAATTTACTAGATATAGTTTGAAGGCTTCCCCTTCTTATCAACAAAAAGTTTTGAACAAAGCATATTTTGATCCAACTAAAGAACCTGCCCAAAAAATTACTTTTAGTTGAAATAAAGATATGTTTGGTATTGAATATTTTTTACCAAGTGATGCCAAGAGTGATAATTTTGAAGCACCAACAAAACCATACAAAGTGCCAATGACTAGGGATAATTTATCTTCAATAGGTTTACAACTTAATGGTATTAATTTATCTGACTTATTAGATAAAAAGACTAATTTACAAGATAGTCAGTCTGCTATTAAAGCAATCAATGATAATAATTTAAAAATTGAAGAAAAATTTGTAAAATATTGTAATATTAATACCATTGCTAATGTTTCTTTTCTTGAAAATACACTAAGTAATAACACTATTAAAAATGACTTTATTGCTAGTTTTATAAATACTAAAGTCCAGTACAATGTTGAAACAAAATCCAATATGAATAATATCGGACCTTCTAAAATCTTTTCTAATAATGCTGTGAATTTTTATAAACAAGTAGTTAATTATGTTGATGCTAGAAAAATTGAAAAAAATATTGAGGAGTGGCATTTGTTTTCACAAATAATACAAATCGAGTTATATATTTTGATGGGTTTTTGTGTATTGTTGTTGATATGTATAATAGTTCGATGTTTATATTATTATTATCATTGGAAATGACAAGATCATGACCCAAACCAACCACCTCCTCAAGTTGGGGTTACTAATTCAGCAAAATTTCAAGCTTATTTCATTATGTTCTTTTTTATTGCAATTATTACAATTGCTTTGTATTTGGCATGGGAATATTGTGTTACTGATCCGATTAGTAATGAAATTGTTAAAGTAAATGCATGAAATAAATTGATAACTGAAAGATCTCAATCTAGTTCTGACAATAAGATAGAAGTTATTGATAAAGTTAATGGTGAAGATAAAGAAAACTTTAAATCAGTTGATAATTTTATGAGTCACTATAAAAAGAATTCAAATACAGCCTTTGGATCATATTTTTATTATTTTTATTTTATTGAACTTTCACAAAATCAAACAAATGATAAACAATCAACTTTTCTTAAAGATGAAAAAGTTCAAAAAGATTATAAAGAATTCAATGACACAAAAGAAACTTATAAAATAGGTGATAGAAAAATTGGTCGTGTTATTATTGCAATTATATCACTTGTTATAATTGTTTTTGCTATATTATTAACATATATTAATATTGTTTTAACACGTCTTCTTGTTGGTGATTGGAGAATATATCTTAATGTTTTGAATAATGCTGGAGCACATGTTGTTGGTGTCTTAGCTCCTGTTGGTGCTGCGGCTAATCCTAATATGAATCCTGTTGGTCATATTCCACCTCCTGTCATTCCAGATAATCAAAATAATGTTAATGATAATGATGCTTTAATTGCTAATGTTCTTGAAGAATTAAAAAAAGTAAATGATAATAAGAATCAAAATTGATTTTAATGATGTTGATTAATATTAGAGTTAAGTTATGCGAACATTTTGGACTTAATTCAAATTTTGCATTTTTTCTTGCATAATTTACCATAACTTAATCTCATATTAGTATAAGTTAGGCGAATTTTTGAGCTTCACTAATACAAATTTTAGTCAAAAAAGCGAATTTTTTGAGACTTTACTCTAATTTTGAATAATATATATAATATAATATTATATATACGATTTATATTATGATTCATGTAAAGGTTTGTTTATGCTGAAAATTATAAAACTTTTTTATCAAAAGAATAAGATTATTGCTTTTTCAAGTCTATTACTTACTACAAGTATAGTATGTCCACTTACTTCATGTGGTAGTGATGG
>CACXEQ010000001.1 GCA_902766725.1 uncultured Ureaplasma sp. | reverse complement strand
TAATTAATTTTTTATCAAATTAATTTTAACCAAAAGCTCAAATGAGCATTTTTTTATTTATGGGCACTTTGGGGTAAACTTGGCCTTTTTTAATAAATTAGCACTCTTTTGTTAAGTTTGCTAATTTTTGTGTATAATGTATTTAGTTTCAAATTATAAGGGAGTAAAAATATGGCAAAAGAAACAATAATAGGTATTGATTTAGGTACAACCAATTCATGTGTTTGTATAATGGATGGAACTAAACCAAAAGTATTAGAAACACCAGAAGGAAAAAGAACTATTCCATCTGTAGTAGCATTTAAAGGTTCTGATGTTATTGTTGGTGAAGCTGCTAAAAGGCAAACTATCACTAATAAAAATACTATTTCATCTATTAAAAGAAAGATGGGAACAAAAGAAATGACTAAAATAGGGGATAAACAATATACCCCTGAAGAAATTTCAGCTAAGATTTTATCATATATTAAATCTTGTGCTGAAGATAAATTAGGTCATTCAGTACAAAAAGCTGTTATAACTGTTCCTGCTTATTTTAATGATTCACAAAGAGCAGCTACTAAAGCTGCTGGTAAGATTGCCGGTTTATCTGTGGAAAGAATTATTAATGAACCAACAGCAGCAGCATTAGCTTATGGACTAGATAAGTTAAATAAAGAACAAAAAATTCTTGTTTATGATTTGGGTGGTGGAACATTTGATGTTTCTATTTTAGATATGGCTGAAGGCAGTTTTGAAGTGTTAGCAACTTCTGGTGACAATAAACTAGGTGGTGATGATTGGGACCAAAGAATTATTGATTGACTTGTTCAAGAAATCCGTAAAGAACATGGTGTTGATTTATCTAAAGATAAAATGGCTATGCAAAGACTTAAAGATGCAGCTGAAAAAGCTAAAATTGATTTATCAGGTAGTAAAGAGACGCAAATATTGTTGCCTTATATATCTATGACATCTGATGGACCATTAAATGTTGAAAAAACTTTAACAAGAGCTAAATTTGAAAGTTTGACAAAAGATTTATTAGAAAGAACTGTTAAACCAGTTAAAGATGCTATTAAAGAATCTAAATTATCACTAAATGATATTCATCAAGTTTTATTGGTTGGTGGTTCAACTCGAATGCCTGCTGTTCAGGAGCTAGTTAAAAAGATTACTGGTAAGGAGCCAAATAAAACTGTTAATCCTGATGAAGTAGTAGCCATGGGTGCAGCTATTCAAGGTGGAGTCTTAGTCGGAGATGTAAAAGATGTATTATTATTAGATGTTACACCATTAACATTGGCTATTGAAACTTTAGGTGGTATTGCTACACCATTAATTAAACGAAATACTACTATACCTGTAAGTAAAAGTCAAATCTTTTCTACTGCTGTTGATAATCAACCAGCTGTTGATATTCATATTGTACAAGGTGAAAGATCTATGGCAAAAGATAATAAATCTTTAGGTAATTTTAGTTTAACTGGTATTGATCCTGCTCCAAGAGGAGTTCCTCAAATTGAAATTACTTTTAATATTGATGTGAATGGCATGCTAAATGTTAAAGCTAAAGATTTAAAAAATAATAAAGAAGCTCAAATCACCATTAAAAATAGTGGGGCTCTATCAGAAGAAGAAATTGATAAAATGGTTAAAGAAGCTGAAGCTAATAAAGAAGCTGATGCTAAGAAAAAAGAAGAGTCTGAAATTAGGTATAAAGCAGAAACTTATATTAACCAATTTGAAAAAGTTCTTTCAGATGAAAAGTTATCTACTAAAGTATCAACTGAACAAAAAGATCAAGCTAAAAAAGTTGTTGATGAGTTAAAGAAATTATTAGAGGATCAAAAATGAGATGAATTAAAGAATAAATTAACACAATTAGATCAATTGATGGCTACTTTTGCTAATGTTGCTGCTCAACAAGATAAACAAAAGTCAGACAAAGATACAACAAAAAAAGACGAATCAAAAAAATAATTTTCGATTTGCATATATCAATAAAAAAAAGACATGTTCATCATGTCTTTTCCCAGATTGACATGCTAAGTGCAACATTTAAATTATAAGTGTAGAATTAAAAAATGTCAGCAAAATTATATCCATGTAGTGGATATTTTTTTGTTTAGAATCACATATACTACATTTGATTGGCTGAATATC